>JAEUIL010000849.1 GCA_016794255.1 Planctomycetaceae bacterium
CGCGCGGTTCGAGCCCGTGCACGTCTTGGCCGGTGGCGAATCGATCTTGTCGCAAGCGCGGGACCTGGTCGGTCAGGTGCCGAACGTCACCATTCATGACGTGCTCACCAACGACGCTTGGATGCGTGACCATGGGCCGACGTTTCTGGTCGGGCCACCGGGCTCGGCCCCGGCGCTGGTCGATTGGGATTTCAACTCCTGGGGCGGTAAGTATCTGCCGTTCGACGACGACAACGCGGTGCCGCGCTTCGTGGCCGCGCATGTCGAGCAGCATCGCTACACGCCCGGCATCGTGCTCGAAGGGGGCGCGATCGACGTCAACGGCACCGGTTCGCTGCTCACTTCGGAACAATGTCTGCTCAATCCGAATCGTAATCCCACGTTGTCGCGTGAACAGATCGAGCAGTATCTGTGCGATTACACCGCTGCCCGCAACGTGATCTGGCTCGGCGAAGGGATCGTCGGCGATGATACGGATGGTCATGTCGATGAACTCGCGCGGTTCGTCGGTCCCGGCACGATCGTAGCGGCGGTCGAGCCTGATCCGACGGACGTCAATTACGCGGCGTTGCAAGACAACTTGGCGCGATTGGTCGCCGCACGCGACGAGCATGGTCAACCGTTCGAGGTGATTCCGTTGCCGCTGCCGGGCCCGGTGGTCATCAATGGCGTGCGAATGCCCGCGAGTTACTGCAACTTTTATGTGGCGAACGGTGTGGTGATCGTGCCCGAGTTTGGCGATCCGCAGGACCGCGTGGCTCAAGAAATCATCGGCAAGTTCTTCCCATCGCGGCAGGTGATCGGTCTCGGCGCTCGCGATCTGATCTGGGGCCGTGGCGCGTTTCATTGCATCACGCAGCAACAGCCGCGAACGGTTTGATCACTGGGATTGTGACAATCTCGCCCGAAATTCGTTCACCGCGACGACCGGATCCACCGCGGCAACAATCGCTCCGGAAACGGCGACCCGGCGGATACCGGTGGCTAGCACCTCATCCAGTCGCGGTAGCGTGATCCCGCCGATGGCAAACGCGGGCAAGCGAATCTCAGCGGCAACCGCCCGCAACAGTTCGACGCCGGGGAACTGTTCGAAGTTCTTGGTCTGCGACGGAAACGTCGGACCCACGCCGATGTAATCTGCCCCGTCAAGCACTGCCTGCCGAGCTTGCTCGAGCGAATGCGTCGAAACTCCGACAAGCCGCCGCGGACCCACGATCGTGCGGGCGTCTTTCACCGTCAGCTCTTCCTGCCCCACATGCACGCCATCGGCATCGGCGAGCACGGCCAAGTCGGCGCGATCGTTCATGATGAACCGCGTCGCCGAGTCACGAGTCAACTCACGCAAGCGTCGCCCTCGTTCGAGCAACTCGCGATCAGCGAGCCGCTTGTCGCGCAGTTGCAGCACATCCACGCCCGCGGCGATCAGTTGCTGGGCAAGCGTCGTGAATGCGGCGAGCGATTCGCAACCATCGAGCAACACATACAACTGACACGTATCCCACTCGCGGCTCCGTCGTTGCGTCACGTCCAGCGACCGCTGCAACGTGTAACTGCGATAGCGCAGTTGTTCGAGCGTTGCGGCCGCCGATGGAGCGACGGTCTTGGCGTATTCTTCGAGGCTGCGCAGTGACTCTTGCAACCGCGCCATGTTGGCCGCGACCACGGCGGCGATGTCGGGGCGAGATTGTTCGCTCGCCGTCGAGATGCGGGTCCCCACATCGGCCAGCGTGTCCCGGGCCGCGAGTCGCTCGGGCATGGCGAACTGCCCCAAGACCGCCGTCAAATCGTGACGCAACTGTTTCCACTCGCGCGTCAGCAGCGCGTCGTCGAGCGCGAACCGGACGTAATCTTCGATGACTCGCAAACCTTCGCGAGCTCGATTCGCCGCGGCGTCGAGCAGGCGGTACACCGCGAGCTGTTCCGACTCCGTCGATTGAGTAGCCGCATCTCGCGGAACCTGAACCGGCAAAGGGGGCGATTCGAGCGGCATTTCCAGCGGTTGATCGATGAATTGCTGCCCACCCCGCCGGTGAATCTCGGCTTCGAGCGCGGCGATGTCGAGCCGCCGCTCGCCGAGCCAGCGCGCGACGTCATGCTCGGCCAACGCGAGCCCCAACAACACATGTTCGGTGGCCAGCGAAAGTGGTCGCGGATGATCGCTCAGGCGGCTGATGACCTGCGCCAGACTTTCGCCCACCGCGGCGGTGAACAACGTGGCCGGCGCGACCGGGGGCGGAGTTTCCAACGCCCGCAACTGCGGCCAACGTTCGACGATCGCCGCGGGATCAATCGCCAGCGCTTGCAAAACGACCGCCGCGCGACACTCGACCTCGCTCGCTAGCGCGAGCAGCAACTGCGGCGCGTCGAGCTCGGCTTCGCCATCGGCGCGCAACGTCCAGTTCGCGGCGATCTGCAACGCGCGTTCGACGGCTGGTGTAAATTGGTATCGCATCATCGGGGGAGCCGTTCGCGGGTGGCGCGTTTCATTCGGCACAACCGATTACAGAGTCTACGTGGACGTACGTCAACTGCTATCGTGGCCGCGAGAATTTTTATCTTCGTCTCGCCATCACGTGACACGCGCCGTTCACGGGAGATTTTTCTGTCAACGTGGACAGGTGTTTCATCAGAAAAGCATGCGCTCACGCAGGTCGTGACGGCGCGCGATTTTTGTTCGCCGACAACACCTCCTGTGGGTGCTTTACACTTTCGACGGCTTGCTCCATACTACGCCGCTGTCGTCGTTGCGCTCGCAACTTCCGCGACAGAAACGGGAGCACGAATGATGCGATTGTCGGTGAATGAGTTGACCACTTGGCGTTGGACGTTCGACGAGGATGTCGCTCACAACGCCGACGAGGGATTCAAGGCGATCGGCGTTTCGCGACACAAGCTCAATGATTACGGCGAACAACGCGGTATCGCGCTCTTGCGTGACGCGGGCCTCGAAGTCTCGAACCTGTTGTACGTCGGTGGGTTCACCGGTTGCGACGGTCGTTCGCTCGACGAAAGCGTGGCCGACGGGGTCGAGGCGATCCGACTTTGCGAACAACTCGGCGCGAGTTGTCTGGTCGTTTACACCGGCGGTCGTTCGCTGCACACGCATAGCCACGCACGACGTCTGGTGCGCGAGGCTCTGACTCAACTCGCGCCGTTGGCCCAGGCGCATGGCGTGGTGCTGGCCGTCGAGCCGATGTTGTCGGAATGCTCGGCCGACTGTTCGATGCTGCACACGCTCGATGAGGCGGCGCAACTGCTCGCGGCGATCAAGAGCCCTTGTGTGAAGCTCGTGCTCGACACGTACCACCTCGGCTGTCATGGCGAACGCGATGCCGAGGCGCTAGGGCAATTGTGTGCCCAATGGGCCGCCCAAGCGGCGATTGTCCATGTCGGCGACGGGCGTCCGCCGCGGGGTGGCGAGCAAGATCGCTGTGTGCTCGGCGAAGGGGTCGTACCACTGGAAAGCATGTTGCGTGGCCTGCTCTCAGCCGGTTACGACGGCTATTTCGATATCGAACTGATGGGAGTCGATATCGAACTGAGCGATTACCACGAAGTCATCCGCCGCAGCAAGCAGTGGCTCGATGCCATGATCGGCGCCGGAGCCGCGTGAGCACCGGTTCATCTCCCAGCGGGTCGCTTAACCCACCTTCTGCGTTTGGCCGGTCTCGGCCGCACGGTAGCAGGCAAACACCGTCTGCAAGACTCGCAAGCTGTCGGCACCCGTCAGCGGCGGCGCAATCTGGCCCAGACTCGACTGCACGAACTCGCGCACAAGCGGCGTGTAGTTGGCCGTGTCGGCAGGACCGGCGTACTTTGTGACCTGCGGCGACGCGGCCTTGGTGCTGTACCACTGTAGCTGCGTGGCACCATGCGGTTCGAGCAGCAGCCAGCCGTGCGAGCCCCAGATCTTGATGTGCGAGTGGTACCCCTTGTCGAGATAGTAGCCGCTCGTCACCGTGCCAAAACTGCCATTGTCGAACCGCAGCGCCATCGCCGCCGAGTCTTCGATCTTCAGCGGCTGACCACCGACGACGCCCGTGAAGCCGCACGTCTCGACGATCTTCAGACCGGTCAGGTACATCACCAGATCGAGCCAATGAATGCCGAGCCAAATCAAGTGCCCACCGCCCGCCCGAGCGCGATCGGCAAACCACGACTTATGATACGCCGGATTCTTGAGCCGCGTTTGATCGGCAATGATGTGCAACTCGACGCCATAGATCTGGCCAATATCGCCGGCGTGAATCAGCTTCCGCGCCTCACGCACCGTGGGCCGCGTGCGATTGCCCAAGGCGAGCATCAAGTTACGATGCTTCATCTCGGCCAGCCGCACGAGCGGAGCAAAATCCTCGGCCCGCACACAGCCCGGCTTCTCGGCCAGCACATGACAGTTGGCCTCAAGCGCCGCTTGAATCGCGCTGGGTGATTGAATGCCTTCGAGCGTGATGAGCGCCATCGTGGGTTGATGATCGGCCAAGGCCCGAGCGTGATCGCGCTCAAATTTCTTGAGCTTGGTGCCTAACTTCGCACGGACATTCGCTTCGCAAGCGCCGCTCGGATCGGCCACGACGATCGACTCGGCCTCGGCCACCTCGGCCAAGCCCGTGATATAGGCGTCGAGATGAGCACCGCCGGCATTGGTGAGCAGCGCGACCGTGGAAGCAGCCATGAGAATGACTCCGGAGATTGAGCAAGGCAGGATGCGAAGCAGTTGCGACTATGTTCGACGATCACGCCGCGCGATGCAAGTCGCTCGCAACCAGTGCGTCGGCCGGAACACGTCCGCGCCGTTCCGGTAGGCACGGATGGTTCCCAGCGAGTTGCGTGGGTAGACTGAACCAACTCGTGGAACCGTTTTCGTCGTCGAGGTGGATCATGCGCACGTTGCTACTCTCTCTGCTAGTGATCTGGTCGTGGACATCGACTTATGCTTCTGCCGCGGAAGTAGTGCCGCTCAAGATCGGCGAGCCGGTCGGCGGTCACATTCATCCGGCGATCTGCCGCAGTGCGAAGGGGACGCTCGTCGTGACGTTTGGTCGAATCAATCACCGCGACCTGCGAATCTTGCGATCGACGGATGATGGGCGAACGTGGACGTCGCCCGAACCGTTCGCGCTGACCGTGAACAAGAGCTACTATCCCGGTTCGCTCACCGCGTTGGCCGATGGCCGGATCGTGCATGCCTGGAATCGCTGGAGTGAAGAGACGAATGAGAAGGAACCACGTCGCGTGCTGTACTCGATATCGAGTGATGAGGGCCTGACCTGGGGCGAACCGGTGGCGTTGCCGTTCGACGCCGCGAAGCGAAGCGTGATTCGGCATCCGCTCGTCGAGTTGAGTGCGACGCGTTGGTTGTTCTCGTTGGATGACGCGACCTTGCTGTGGAATCCTGTCAGTCAAAAAAGTGAGCCGTTTGGCGATGGTCGTTTGCATGGCCTGGTGCCGATCGTTCGCACACCGCGCGGCACGTTCGTCAGCGGGGCCGGGCTGCGGTCGACCGACGAAGGTAAATCGTGGCAACCGATCGCCGACTTTCCCGACATCAAAACACAAGGTTGGCGACATGAGTTGGTTTGTCTGTCGAACGGCACGCTGCTCGCGTCGGAGATTCTTGGCCCGGGCGTCGGCGGCGAACGGATTCGTTATCGCATCTCGACCGACGATGGTGTCAGCTGGGATCGTCATTACGAGTACTACAATCCCGGTCGACCGATTGGCGGCCGAGCCTGTCCGCGAACGGTCGAGCTCGATCGTGAGACGATCGGCGTGGTGTTTTACGATGTCGAGACCAAGCCGGCACCGTCGTTGTTCTTTCTACGCATTCCGTTGAGTAAGTTGGTCGATTAGCCAGGTGTGGTCACGGTGCGACGATGGCGTCGGGGGGAGAGACGGCGCGAAACC
>JAEUIL010000853.1 GCA_016794255.1 Planctomycetaceae bacterium
GCCGTTGAACTTCAGTTTCTGCAACTGACGCTGAAGTTGTTCTTGATCTTTGAACGGCCAGAAACCGGTGTCGAAATGCGTGAGCAACCCGGGCCACCATGTCCGCGTGGCGACGAGCGGTTCCAGCACCCGATCATGCCCGGCCAAGGTGAACGCGGGCTTCAGCGGCGGATAAACATCGCCCCCGACCAGGGACCGAATGCCGTGGTGATGTCCGAACTCGGCCACGGCCCAGAACGTCGCGAGATCGCTGCCGCCGCCTAGCAACAACGTCGGCGGCTTATCGCCAATCGTCCGTAACACGTGCCCTTGTTCGCTCAGCTTCGGCCAGCGGTCTCCCACGGCCGACTTGAGCGCAGTATTGGTCTCGGGTCGTCCGAGCAGAATCACGTTCTCCGCCGATGCTGGCACAGCGATCGACTTGGCGACTTCCGCGTCGAACAGTTTCTGCAATTGTTCGGTGAGCAGTTCCATCGCCTGCGTCTCGTAGGCCGACGGTTTGTCGGCATGGACGATGGTCACCCTTGGACCGGCGTGAGCAACCGAGGCAAACATCAACGCGACAATAGTTGCGGTCAGAAAGCGTTTCATGGTGGATAGTCAGCGAAGTCGACGATGTGTTGTCGGAGCAGAGAACGTTACTTGTTGCCAATCGCGATCAGTTTGCTCTTGGTGCGCACAAACAGTCGGCCATCGGCGATCGCGGGCGTGGCAATGCAGCTATCGCCCATGTCGTTCTTGGCGAGAATTTCGAGCTGCGAGGCATCGCGAATCACGACCACAAAACCGTTCTCGCCGGTGATGAAAATCTTGCCGTCCGCCGCAACCGGCGAGGCGTAATAGTTGCCGAGGTTTTGCAGACGTTTGAGCATCCATTGTGTCGAGCCGTCGGTGGCCGAGAAACAGCTGCCGATACCCCCTTGCTTGACGACATACAGGCGATCGCCAACGACGATCGGCGAGGCGATGTTGCTCGAGGCCTTATTGTCGAGCCGCCAGACGAGATGCGTCTTCGTGACATCGCCCGTGCCGCCGCAACGGATCGCTTCGATGATGCTGCCGCCGCCGACCATGTTGTTGACCGATTGAAAAGCAGCGTCGACTTCGGTGCCGACGAGGAAACCGTCCTTGTTCGCGTCCCCCTTATCGAACTTCTCCCAAAACGGCTCGGCGATCTCTTGCTTACTGAGCTTGCCGTCCTGATTCGTATCGCGCCATTCGAGCAGCGCATCCTTGAGCATTCGGTCGGCATCGCCATAGCTCTGCACCGAGATATAGACGAGATCATCTTTCACGACCGGCGAGGTCATGATTGTGCGGAGCAGCGTATTGCAGGTCCACAACTCCTTGCCAGTTGTCGGATCGTAGCCTTTCATCTTGCCCGTGCCAGCGACGACGAGTTCCGTGCGCCCGGCCGCCTTGACGAGCACCGGCAGCGAGTAACCCGCCAACATGTCGGGCCGCGTCGTCTTCCACCGCACCACGCCGGTCTGCTTGTCAAAGGCGTACATCATCGGCGCGAGGTCGTCGTCTTGGCAGAAGATCACGAGGTCCTCGTACACAATCGGCGACGAAGCAGCTCCCCAGGCCATCAGATAGAACGGCTCGGTGATCGGCGCTTTCCACAGTTCCCGGCCATCATTCGCGTCGAGGGCGATCATGCCGATGGTGCAGAAGTAAACGTAAACATGCTCGCCATCGGTCGCGGGGGTCGATGAGGCGGGGACGTTCGGAAAGATGACCGTGGGGAGCTTGCCGGTCTTGAACGACCGCCGCCAGTTCTCTTTGCCCGTCGCCGCTTCGTAACTGATGACGGTAAACTCGTCGGCCGCGGTCATGGTGGTGGCGAACAACCGCCCGCGCGAAATGATCGGCGACGCGATCCCTTCACCAATCGTGTGCGACCACAGGACATTGGTCTTGTCCGAGAACTCAGTCGGCAGCGGAGCGGTGCTGGTCGAGACGCCCGTGCCGTTGATGCCACGGAACTGCGGCCAATCCTCGGCTTGAGCGAGCGATAGCGGAAGCAGCAGACCAAGACCGAGGGCTAATCGAAGCATGTTCATCGCTCTGAGAAAGTGAAACGTGACCGACCAAACTCTGGACACGGTGCGTCAATCGCGTCGGGTTCGCTACCGCAGTCGCTCTAGTAAACGCTGTTTCGCACGCTTTGACAACCGAAAAACCGGCGCGTTCAGCCGGTCCGACGAATGCGAGTCGCCCGCTTCTCTCGATAACTTTCGTCCCGCAGTCGTGATTGCGACACGACGTGAACGCCACGCGCTACGGTTTTGCAGTTCATGAGGAACGCCGCTACATTAAAGATGCGAACGAGCAACTCTGTTCCGTTGCCGCTTCGCCACGCAGTAACCTGCTCACCAGTTGCTGGGGAATCGTTATGCCCATTTCGTTTACGTGTCCCCACTGCGGTCAGTCGACCACGGTCGCCGATCAATACGCGGGTCAAACGGGTCCGTGTGCCAGTTGTGGCAAGCCGATCACAATTCCCGGTTTGACGCCGGGAATGTTGAACACTAGCTCCGACGGTCCCGCGCCGCAGAAGCGGTTTCCAATTTGGATATTGGCCGGTTGCGGCTGCCTAGCGGCGATGGTGCCCCTACTGGCGCTCGTGGCTGGGTTGACCTTGCCCGCGATCAATAGCGCGCGAGAAAAAGCGCGACGCGCTGTGTGCATGAGCAACATGCGTCAGTCGGGACTAGCGATGTTGAACTACGAATCTCGCAGCGCTACCTCGTCCTTTCCGCCATCCGCCAGTCAAGCAAGCAACGGCAAAGAATCGATCAGTTGGCGGACCGAGATGTTGCCGTATCTCGATCAGCAGGCGCTCTCCGGTCAATACGACAAGAGTCAGCCGTGGGATGGGCCCAAGAATCAGCCGTTGCACAACGTGCGGGTCGAGTTGTTCACTTGCCCTTCGAACCCGCCGCCACCGGAGTTTTTGTCCCAGGTCAATCAATTCGTCGTGAATGGACCCAAGTGCATTTTCAATGGTCCGCAGTCGCTCACAGCACGAGCGATCGAGCAAGGCGATGGTTTGACCGCGACCATCACCATTGTCGAAAGTGTGCGTGACCCGATTTTGTGGCTCGAGCCGCGCGATGTCACGTTCGATGACGCGACCAAGACGTGGCAAACCGAACAATCGGCGGTCAGTAGTTTTCATCCGCGTGGTGTGAACGTCATGTTCGCCGATGGTCACGCCGAGTTCTTGTCGACCGAGATTGATCCCCAAGTCCTGGCCGCGTTGCTGACGGCGACCGGCGGCGAAGTGGTTGACGACAATCGCCAGTTGGTTAAGTAGACGACAGGCGTTGAGTATCCCCACCAACTGCAACTCATAGAAGCTAGAAGTCCCAAGATGCGCGACCCCCGAATTGATCGACTTGCCGAGATTCTGATTGACCACAGCTGCCGCCTTCAGTCGGGCGAGAACGTGCTGATCGAAGCGATCGACGTCCCCGACCCGGCGCTCGTCACTCGGCTGATCGAGTTGGCCGCGGCCCGTGGCGCTCGGCCGTTTGTGTCGATCAAGAGCAACACCGTGCTGCGCAGCTTGTACACGACCGGCGTCGAAGCCAACCTCGGCCTGGCAGGCGAGTTCGAGTTGGCACGCATGAAGCAGATGCAGGCCTACATCGGGATTCGCGGCGCGGCCAACGGCTGTCAGTTCAACGATGTCCCCGCCGAGAAGCTCGATCTGTATCAAAAGCAATGGTGGCATCCGGTTCACAGCGAACAACGCGTGCCGCATACCAAATGGGTCGTGCTCCGTTACCCGACCGACTCGATGGCCCAAGCGGCCGACATGAGCACGGCAGAGTTTGAAGACTTTTACTTCAGTGTCTGCACGGCCGACTATGCTCAGATGGCCCGTGATCAGGAGCCGCTCGTGCGTCGCATGGCTGCCGCAGATCGAGTCCGAATCGTGGGACCGGGGACCGATCTGCGATTCTCGATCCAGGGGATGCCGGTCCGACCGTGTCACGGTCAACGCAACATTCCCGATGGCGAAGTCTTCACCGCACCGCTCCGCGAAAGTGTCGTGGGCGTGATTCGCTACAACACCGGCTCGCGTTATCAAGGCGCGTTGTTCCGCGATATTCAGTTCGAGTTCAAGCATGGCAAGATCATCCGCGCCACGGCCAACGAGACCGAACGAATCAACAAGATTCTCGATTCGGACGAGGGTGCCCGCTACATCGGCGAATGGTCGATCGGCTGCAACAACCGCGTGCGTCGTCCGATGCTCGACACGCTGTTCGATGAGAAGATCGGCGGTTCGATCCATCTCACGCCGGGCAACGCCTATGACGAGTGCGACAACGGCAATCGCAGTCGCGTGCATTGGGACTTGGTGCTCATCCAAACGCCCGAGTTCGGCGGCGGCGAGATCTGGTTCGACGATGAGTGCGTGCGCCGCGATGGCCGATTCTTGCCCGACGATTTGCAG
The DNA here is from genome assembly GCA_016794255.1 of Planctomycetaceae bacterium. Lineage (GTDB taxonomy): Bacteria > Planctomycetota > Planctomycetia > Pirellulales > PNKZ01 > JAEUIL01. The sequence continues at coordinate 4,472 of JAEUIL010000853.1, forward strand.
CCGCTCAACGTGGGACTTTAAGCCGCGGAACGGCCGATCATGGTGATTCGCTGCGCTGGGCGTAGCCGTGCCGGAGGGATGCCACCTGGATATCAGAAGCTGCGGAGGGTCTCTCGATTGGGCTCAAACATGCGACGATTCTGCCAGTCGACTCGGGTTGCGACGGTGATCTACGACCAAGCGTGGCTCGCCATCGGTATCCTGTTTGCTGTTCTCAGCAGTGGCTGCACTCAGCCGTCGGCTCCGGAAATGCCACGCGCAGAGAAAAGCTGGACCGACCAAATCGCGGCCGTGAAACAAGGCGTGTCGACGGAAATCATCGTGGTGCAGCAGGCTGCGATCGCGGACGAGCACCTTGATGAGCTGTCAGACCTCGCCGGTTTACGCACGTTGGTCATCGAACGGTCGACCCTCTCCGACGCGGGAGCGGCAAAACTGTCTCAACTGCGGTCGCTGCAACGACTCGCGATCGGCGAAGCGAACTGGACCAACGCCGCGGTGACTTCTCTCGTCGCGTTGTCGCAGCTCGAAAATCTGCGTCTCGGCAAATGCGCGATCGATGACGAAGGCTTTCGACAACTCGCGCAGCTGACCGAGTTGCGATTCTTAATCGTCCGTGACCTGCCGATCACGGAACGCAGTCTGGTTGTGATTGAAAAGTTGCCGAAGCTTGAATCGCTGTACATCTCAGGCACCCAAGTCAGCGAACGGGGCTTAGCTCAATTGCAGATGCTACGGCCGGCCTTGCACATTCACGACTCGTAGATTTGCCGCTCGCCGCTTGAGGTTCCATGAGCATGTCTTCCGCAAAAATCGATGCTCCCCATGCCGCCACCGGCGAAGAAGTGCTGCACGCGCTAACGGTCGACCGCCAGCAGGGCCTAACCTCGGCCGAAGTCGAGCAGCGGCGCACCACGGCCGGTTGGAACGAACTCAGCGAAGCCCCCGGAGTGCCGGCCTGGCGGCGGTTTCTTGAACAGTTCCAAGAAGTGGTCGTGCTGATTTTGATCGTGGCCGCGATCTTGGCCGGCATCATGGGCGAATGGGCCGACATGGGTGCGATCCTGGCGATTGTCACGCTCAACGCCGTGCTGGGCTTCGTGCAAGAGGCGAAAGCCGAGCAAGCTCTCGCCGCGCTCGAACGGATGTCTGCGCCGCTCGCACGTGTGATCCGCGACGGCACGTTGCAGCAGGTTGCCGCTCGCGATCTAGTCCCCGGCGATCTACTCGAACTCGAAGCCGGCGATCACATTCCCGCCGACGCTCGCTTGCTCTACTCGGCGAGCCTGCGGGTGCAGGAATCGGCACTCACCGGCGAGTCGTTGCCGGTCGACAAAGATGCTCACGCCACGCTCGACGATGCCACGGCGATCGGTGATCGACACAACGTCGTCTATCGCGGCACGATCGTTGCTGGCGGCAAGGCGAGTGCCGTGGTCACGCAGACCGGCATGCAAACGCAGCTCGGCCAAATCGCGGGCCTGTTGCAACGTCAGCCACGCGAGCCGACACCGTTGCAGCGCCGGCTCGACGAGTTGGGCAAGGTGCTGATCGTGACGTGTCTCG
>JAEUIL010000479.1 GCA_016794255.1 Planctomycetaceae bacterium
AACTCGCTGGCGCAGGCGTTGCACTTGTCGTTCAAGCGCATTCAGTTCACGCCCGACTTGATGCCTAGCGACGTGACCGGCACTGAGATCATTCAGGAAAACCTGGAAAGCGGCGCGCGGGAGTACAAGTTTCTGGCCGGGCCGTTGTTTGCCAATATGATTTTGGCCGACGAAGTCAACCGAACACCGCCCAAGACGCAAGCCGCGATGCTCGAAGCGATGCAAGAGCGTCAAGTGACGGCCGGCGGCAAGGTGCACAAGCTGCCGCAGCCGTTCTTTGTGCTCGCCACGCAAAACCCGCTCGAGCAAGAAGGGACGTATCCGCTGCCCGAGGCGCAGCTCGACCGGTTCTTGCTCTACATCAAGTTGGGATACCCCGAGGGACATGATGAATGGGAGATTGCCCGACGGGTCACAAGTGGCATGCAAGAAGCGATCAGCGCGGTCGTGAGCGTGGCCGAGATCATCGAGTTCCAGCAACTCGTGACGCGCGTCCCGGTCAGCGATCAGGTCTTGGGTTACGCCTGGGCTTTGGTCCGCGCGACGCGGCCCGGCACCGACGAAGCGCCGGAGTTTGTGAACCGCTGGGTCAGTTGGGGGGCGGGGCCGCGTGGTTTGCTCACGCTCGTGTCCTGCGCCAAGGCCCGTGCGGTGTTGTATGGTCGCAATCATGCGACAATCGGCGACATTCAAGCGCTCGCCAAGCCGGCGCTACGGCACCGCTTAGCGTGCAATTACGCGGCGCAGGCGGCTAACATCGGCAGCGAGCAGTTGATCGACATGCTGCTCAAAGAAGTTCGGGCCGACAAAAACTATCAGAAACCGGCCGCGTGATGAGAGAAATAGAAATGGAGATGCAAACTGCCTTTTGATCCGCAATCATCAATCCGCAATTTCCCCATGTCTTCCATTCTCTATCGTTATCTCGATGCCGACGCCCTGGGACGAATGTCCCATCGTCGTATCGAACCGCGCGGTTTGGTGCTGGGCAATTTGGCCGGAGCTCATAAGTCGCCGTTGAGCGGCTTTGCCGTCGAGTTCGCCGGTCACCGCGAATACTCGCCCGGCGACGATCCGAAGCACATCGACTGGCGTGTTTACTTTCGTCACGACAAGTACCTGGTCAAGCAGTACGAGATGGAGACGAATTTCGTCTGTCATCTGCTGCTCGATTGCAGTGCGTCGATGCGCTACGGCGACGGCGACGAACAAAAGCTGCTCTACGCCGCGCGGTTGGCTACGACACTCGGGCATCGCATTGTTCACGAGAGCGACAAGGTGTCGTTAGCCACCTTCGATGCGCGAGTGCTCGGCATGGTGCCGCCGAGCAACTCGATGGCGCAGGTCGTGCGCATCACCGAGCATCTGGATCAGATCAAGCCGCGAGAGAAGACCGACATGGCCGGGTGCCTTGCCGATCTGGTCGGCCGCATGGGACGGCGCGAAATCGTGATGATCTTCAGCGATTTTTTCACCGATCTGACCACGCTCGAGCCGGTGTTGCAACGCATGCGTTATCTACAGCACGAAGTCGTGCTCTTTCACGTGCTGCATCACGACGAACTGGCGTTTGACTTTGAGGGCATGACGAAATTTGTCGGCCTTGAGGTCGACGACATCCTATTGGCCGAGCCGCAGGAGCTGCGGACCGCGTATCTCGCCGCCGTGCAATCGTTCAACGAGCAACTCGAAGATATCTGCCAACGCAATCGCATCGAACGCGTGCTAGTCGACACACGGCGCGAAATGGCCGAGGTGTTGATCGACTATCTGAACCACCGCAGCCGTTTGAACCGCGGCCGGTAGCAGCGACGAGCTTAGCTCGCCAGCAGGGTGCGTTCCACGCGACGCACGGCTTCGTCCATCGCACACAGATGCGTCCCCAGATCGACTTCGGCCCGCTCGGCCACCCATTGCTCGACACGCTTTTGGGCTGATACGACCGTGCTGTGACTGCGCAGACCGAAATATCGACCGATCTCGCTCAGAGCGTTGCGCGTATGCTTACGGGCCAACCACATGGCGAGCATCCGCGCGGCTTGAATCCGCTTGGTCGATGCGGGTTCTTGCAAGCTCGCGGGCTCCAGTCCAAAGCTGCGGCAGACCGCTTGCTCGACGTCGGCAAGTCGAATGCACCGCGCGGCCGACTCGCGCATCTCGGCCAACGATTCTTGTGCGAGCGACAACGAGATCGAACGGCCCGAGGCGAGCGCGGCCAGTTGCAGCCGTTTCACCGCGCCGATCAACGCCCGAGCATGCGACGCGATGTGCTCAGCAATCCAGGCCCACACGTCCTCGGCAGCCAACACGCCCAAGGTTGCCCCGACGCGTCGCACGATTCCCAAACGCGTTTCGTAGTCGGGCAGTTCGACGTGACAGCTCAAGCCTCCGCTCAGACGAGCGACCAATTCCGGTTGCAGATCGTCGATCAACGCCGGCGAGCGGTCCGCGGCGAACACAATCTGCTTGCCGGCCGATTGCAGCACGTCGACCGTATGGAGCAACTCGGTTTGTGTGGCCCGTTTGCCGGCAAAGAACTGCAAATCGTCGATCAGCAGCAAATCGACCGAGCGATATTTGCGGCGGAAGCTGGGCAGGCCGCGACCGTTGAGGGCGTCGATGAACTGCGTGGCAAACTGTTCGCCGGTCAGATAGACCACGTCGCACTTGGTCATCCTGCGCGCGGCGACCCAAATGGCCTCGAGCAGATGCGTCTTGCCGACGCCGGTCGAGCCATGGATCACGAGCGGCGAGTTGTAGCCGGGCTGCTCGAGCAATCGCCGCGCGGCGGTATGGGCCAAGCGATTGGACTTGCCCAGGACAAACGTGTCGAAGGAAGAGAACCGGCGACGGGCGAAGATGCCCGGCGAGCCGACAGCCGGAGCGTCACTCGCGGCGGCGGGTGATGCTACTACCGATGAATCGTCCGTTTGCGGAGGCTCGTTATTCGGCCCCGACTCACCGGTCGTATTCGCGAGCGTCGAATCGACTTGAAAAGTCACCGCGACCGGTTTGCCGAGCACTGTCTGGCAAGCGCTCTCGATCTGCGTGCGGAAGTTGCGCCGCAACCAGTCTTGATAGAATGCGCTGGGGACGCTGACGAGCAGGACGTCGCCGGAGAGGTTCAGCCGCGTGTGCGCACCGAACCAAGTCTCGTATCGTTCAGCACCGACGCTGTCGGCCAAGGCCAACAACACTGCCGCCACGATTTCCTTATCGTCCTTCGCCACGTCCTGTATGTCCTTAGCGCATAGGTTCTCCCAGCCTTGGCATGCCACGTCGTGTGCATACCCAGCCACCGCAGCCTGACAACCGCGGCGCACCTGGGGGAACAATGGTTCGTAATCGACCGGTTCTACCTAGCTTGTCGAGTCTGACGCGTCTGGTCCTGACACCAGAAACGCTGACGATTGGAGTGACAAAAGGCGGGGCAAAACACAGGTCGCGAGTAGTGATGATTCGTTCCGAGGGGTGGATTTTAAGAGTGCTATCACGACTGTCAAAGCCCCCGATTTGCCCTTGCTTGGAGTGCCGGGCGCGGCCCGAGCGCTGGGGCTGTTTTTTGCGAGATGAAACGTGCCTCGCATGATTAGCAAGTAGGCAAAACTTTTTTTTCTGAACCCGCCGCTCACAGGCGACTGTGGTGGAAAACGTGTTCCTTGCCCCGAGCAACACTCATCAACCAACTTTGAAGCTGGTTGCAACTTCAACGTGCTCAAGCACTAGCGGCAACGCGCGTCGACACTCGGCGGGGTGAGCAAAAAACTTGATTGCAAGGTTGCTCACGATTTGCTAACCGCCTGCGAATTTTTGTCGCGGAGGAACTTCACCAGCGTCCGTCGTTGCTGCCAAGCGAAGAAGCCTGTCGCCGCATAGGCGTTGAGCGCCGGACGATTGCCGGCCGAAACGGCCAACAAGAGCTGCCGCCGCCCAAGCTTTCCGGCCTGTTGTTGAGCGAACCGAACCAGTTCCTGCCCCCAGCGCTGCCCCCGGGCCTGCGCGATGAGGCCGAAGTAGACGAGTTCGACCTGATCGAGACTGGTATGATCATTGAGCAGTAAGCAGCCGACATCGGTTTGCTCATGTCGGGCCAAGAACCATAACCGCGGGTCATACTGGGGCGCGGCCCGATACTCGGCCAACACTTCGGCCGCCGTGCGAAGATTGTTCAGCTCGGGCAGATCGAGCGTGGCTTGATACGTGGCATCGACCACCGCGACGAGCCGGGCTTCGTCGTTCTCGGCAACCGGCGTCAGGGTCAGCGACGACTCCCATGGCGCGGCATGACGCTCATCAATGACACAAGCGAGATACGCAAGATCGTCGAGCCGCCGGAACTCGTGACGCAGCAGCAACTCGGTGTCGGCCTGGGCATCGCCGTTGAGCAAAGCCTGCACGATTTGCAGGTCGCGACGTTCCGCCAATTGGAGAGCCGCGGCCACGAGCGACTCTGCGACATTCTCCGCGATGCCGGCCGACAAGCGCGGCGGCCAGATCATCGCCGCACTGCCACCCAAGTCCTGCAACCACAAAGCTCCCTGCAAGTCGCCACTCTTGCCAATCGCAACGAGTAGCCCCTGCCACGCGTCGTTCGGCTGCGTGGCGAGCAACTGCTGGGCGTGCGTCTCGGCCTCGGGAATGTCCGCTAATACGAACGTGACTGCCGTCAGTCGTTCCGCGGGCAGGGCGGTGCGAATCGCGGGTTCTCGTAGCTGTGCCATCATGCCATCACCATACGGCATAGCTTGCTCAGAAAGAATAGCGATCAAAATCGTCATCTTCTGCCGATACGAAACTTAAACACGTGGAGGAGCTGACGACCATGAAACGAACGTTGCTAGCTGCTGTCGCTGCGATCGGCCTGGATAGCGTCGAACTCTGGGCTCAGGCTCCGGCCGAGCCGTTGCAGCCGTCGGCGTTCAACGCCCAGCCGACGCCAACGAACTCGCAGCAGGGCAAGCCGCATCTGGGCGTCAGCATCAACGAGGTTTACAACACGGGCCTCGTCGTCGGCGCGGTCGAAAGCGGTGGTCCCGCCGAGGTCGCTGGTCTGCGCGCAGCCGACGTGATCAAAACCGCCAACGATCAAATCGTGCGTACCAATCTCGAACTGGGCCGCATCGTATCGAGCTTAGCGCCCGGCAGTCCGTTGAGGCTCGTGGTCTCGCGCGTTGGCGTGAATGACCAGACGATCAGCATCACGCCCACCCAGCGAACCGGCATCAGCCTCGCCTCGTCGACCACGCCGTCGACATTGAATGTCGCGACGATGCGCAATCGCGGTTTGGGTGTCACCGTGGCTCCCGTGACGCCGTACAATCAACAGCCGCTGCAAGTGCCGAATCTCAGCGGGGCGCACGTGACCGGCATGTGGGCCAACTCGCCCGCTCATCGCTCGGGGATTCCGGCCAACGCCGTGATCGTCGAGTTCAACGGCCGCGCGGTGACGAGTCCGGCCGAGTTGACCTCAGCGGTCGCCGTGACCGAACCGACCCGCGCCGTGCCCGTGAAGTTCTATTATCGTGGTCAATTGGCCGAGCGGAGCGTCACGCTCGATCCGGCACTGTCATCGGTTGCGAGCGGCCAGCCGACGTTAGCTGCGGTTCAACCGCGAGTGGCGAACAGCGTCAGTTCGACCACGGTCACACACTCGACCGCTGGCGATCACACGACACAGCAAGTCGTGCGTCTCGAACATCGCGTGGAAGAACTCGAACGACGCATTCGCGAATACGATCAGCGCTTCGGCCAGCAGCGCTAACAGCAAATCATAGTACCCATCACGCTCCGCGTGATGTGACGCACCTTCGATTCGCCAGGTTCTTCAGTCCGTCCCTGGTCGGGCAGCGTGTTGATGCTTCGTGCTCACGCTGAGCGTGATCGAAACTGAGGCCGCTCAGGCGTTCGCGGCTTGCAACGTTTCGCGGGCCGCTTGTTGCCAGCGGCTCTGCTGCGTGATGTGTTGCTCGACCACTTCTTGCAACACGCCCGGATTGAGGGGCTTCATAATGTAGTCGCACGCGCCGAGTTCGAGCGCCGTGTTGACGCGATCCAGGGTCGAGTGTCCTGTGATGACCACGACCCGGGTCCAGGCGTTGCGTTGCCGCGCGGCCGCAAGAATCTGCATGCCGTCGATCACGGGCATCTCGAGATCGGTGAACAGCAAGTCGTACCGGCGAGTCTCGAGCAGCTTCAACGCGGCCACCGGATCACTCGATGTCTCGAGTTGAATGCGATCGGCGAACTTGCGCGTGATGACGGTTTCGATGAGCCGTACCATGAACGGATCGTCGTCGACGATTAGAGCTTGAAGTTTTCGCATGCTGAAATCTCGCTGGACGTGCGCTGTGGGGGAGCAGAAATAGATCGGTACACAAACATAGGTCACCCCCGGCCGGGGACAGCAAAATCGGCACCTCGCCCCCCGTCGTGAGCAATCGACCTTGACGAATTAACGGTCGTGCGGGTCCGATGGTCCCACTGCCAGCAGTCTTTGACCCCGCAAACCCTAAGCCTGCTGGGTGTTACGCCCCAGTCAAAAAATCTCTCGGCGACCTGTGACCCGCCGCCCCCGCCCGGTGACTAATGGTGCGGGAGCGAGAACAACATCGCCACGTAGGACTGGGTACTGACCGTGTGTGGACAAGCTCGTGCAACCGGAAATGCAGACCGACGAACAACTCGCCGCCGAGGCAGCCCGCGAGGGCTCCGATGGCCCGGCGTTTGTCGCGCTCGTCGATCGCTTTCAGGAGCGCGTCTGGCGGATCTGTTTCCGACTGATGAGCAACGAAGCCGATGCCCACGACGCGGTGCAGGAAGTCTTCGTGAAGATGTTCGTGCATCGCACCAAGTTCGAGGGTCGTTCAAAGTATTCGACGTGGCTGCATTCGTTGGCAGTGCGAACGTGCCTGACGATGCGGCGCGGTCGCGGTCGTCGGCAGAAACACGAGGAACCGGCGCCCGCCGAGACCTTGGGCGATGCCACGGCACGACACGAAACATCGCCCGACACGCAACTCGACTTGTTGCAGATGCTTGAGATTATCGACGACGAGGATCGAGCGCTGGTCATCCTGAAGTATACGGAAGATTACAGCTACGAAGATTTGGCGCAGATGTTCGGAATGAGCGAGAGTGCCTGCAAGATGCGAATCTCGCGGGCCAAAGACAAGATTCAACGCCACTACCAATCGTCGTAGCCGCGCAGCCTTGAACTCGAAAATTAACGGTTCCCCGACCATGGAAGATTTGCTCGAACGACTGACGCAACTCAAGGTGCCGCCGGCCCCCACGACGCTCAAACGCGAAGTGCATCACCGGCTCAATCGCACCTTACTCGTGCAACAGATCGTTGGGCTAGCGACACACGGAGCTGTTTATGCTTGCGGTCATTTGCTGCGGGGCCTTTTGGGCCTGGTGGCGTACACGCTCACAGGAAAATTCCCGGTCGATCGCCGTGATCGATCGGATCACACAGGCGATGCGTAAGCCCAAGACAACGCGTCGTCGAGAACTCGTGGACCTGGAACAACCCGAGTAAGCTCGACGACGTTTAAGAACAGGAACAGGCATCACATTTTTAAGGGAGGCACAGATCATGGAAACTAACCCGCTCACCGAAGTTAATGCTCAAGTCGTCACGTGTCGCGATGCGCTCGTCACGAGCTTCAACGAGACCTTCAACCAACTGGCGCACCTCGCGCCGAAAGTGGTAGGCATGGTCGTCGTGCTCGTGGTGGGCTACCTGCTCGCCCGCGTCATCGATCGCGTCATCGCCGCTTTGGCCGAGTCACTCAAGCTCGACACCGCTGCCGAGCGTAGCGGGCTGGCCGACAGCATGAAGAAAGTGGGTATCGGCCAAAGCGTACCGACGATCGTCGGTAAGATCGGCTTTTGGCTCACGATGTGCGTGTTCATCTCGGCTGCGTTCAACGTGCTCGGTCTCGAGGCGATGACCACGGCCATGAACAAAGTCGTGAGCTACATTCCGAACCTGCTCGTCGCGACCGTCGTGATTGTCGTCGGCATGTTGGCTGCGACGTTTGTACGCGGCATCGTGGCGACGAGCGCCGATCGCGTGGGCATTTCGTATGCCGAGCAGCTTGCCAATGCCTGCTACTATGTCCTCGGCCTGATGACGTTCTTGGCCGCGTTCGACCAAGTTGGCTTTCAGTTCGGGTTGATCAAGGAGATGGTGCTGATCGCGTTCGCCGCTCTGGCCCTTGGTTTCGGGCTCGCGTTCGGTCTCGGCGGTCGTGAGGTCATGGCGGGTATCCTGGCCGGGTATTACACCCGTCAGCGTTTGCAAGCCGGTGACAAGGTCACGATCGGTCACCTCGAAGGGACGGTTCGCGAAGTCGGTCCGGTCGCCACGACGATCGAAACCGCGGAAGACGGTTTGATCAATCGCCATACCGTTCCGAACGTGAAGATGCTCAACGAAGCGATTCGCTAACGCATCGGTACGGTTTAGTAAGTAGACAGTCCACACGACGCCCCGGCGGGAACTCGATCCTGCCGGGGCGTCGCTGCTTTCTATACAAAAGGAATGTGAGGGCTTTTCGCGTAGCCGAATTCGCCAGAATTCGGGAGTCCTTTGACAAGACCAGCGCCCGAACTCTGGCGAGTTCGGCTACGTCGCAGTTCTTGTTGCGTTTTGCACTGACGATTTGGCAGCCGAGTAGCGAGCACGTATACTCGTCACGATCCCGCCGAATCATTTATCTAGCCCGCCACCGAGATTCATCATGCGCATCATTCTGCCGCTCATTGTCGTCGCCTGCTCGCTCATTGCTTCTGTAGCTCATGCCGAGGCGGTGCCGAAAACCGTCGTTCAAGAAACCGTGGCTGCCGTGGGTGGCGAGGAGAAGCTGCTCAAGCTGTTTCGCATGAAAGAAGTGCTGGCCGTGAGTTCCGATCCAGAAAAGAAAGGTTCGCCCCGGACTTCGGTGCTCGAACCGCCCGCACACTGGTGGTTGGGCAAAAAGGACCGTGTGACGCAAGAGAAAGAGCCCGCTACGTTCTTGGTCTGGGGTTGGACGCTCGGTGCGCTGGTCGATCCGAAGTCGACGTTGGAAACATTGCCCGACGCCAAGGTCGGCGATCGCCCAGTCTATGGAATCAGCATTAGCGGCACGATCACGCCGCCGATGAAGTGCTATTTCGATCGCGAGACCAAGCGTCTCGCCACGATCGAATGGCGAGCCGATCGCCATGAGTTCAGCGACTGGCGGCAGGTTGATGGGACTTGGTATCCGGCCAAGTGTGTCGGCTTCAAATTGGCCGACAACAAGCGTTGGTACGGTACCGAGATCATCGAGATCGAGCGACTCAAAGAGCTGCCGGAAGGTCTCGCTCGCTAATCACTCGCGCGGCTGGCCATCGACAAAAATCCGGCCACCTTCGCGCACGAACGCCGGAGCGGTGTTTTCGAGCACGTCGCTATCGTGAATGCTCACTGCGCCCAACGCTTCCGTGTAGACCTGCGCCGTGCCGTTATCGCCGACGATACAGCCGTAGACTTGCAGTTTCGAGCAGCCAGCCACACACACGCCCGCCCGACCGTTGCCACGCGACACAACCTGCGACAGAATGCAGTCGCGGGTACCGTCGTGAGCGTTGATGCCGTCAAGCTGAAAGCCTTGCACCTTGAGTTGTGAAACGGCCACGTCGTGCACATGATACAACGTGATTCCCACGGGCAAGTAGGCACACGTGAGATCGTAATCGTGAGGCGTGCGTTCCTTCTCGACGGCGAAGAAAATTCGCC
>JAEUIL010000005.1 GCA_016794255.1 Planctomycetaceae bacterium
CTTCGCTTGCGGTTTCGCGCCGACATCAATATCCCGTGCAACTACTTCGACATCATCGGGAACATCTCGCGCACCATCGTGATCCCCGCAGGGCCGACGAGCACGACGAAGATGCCCGGGAAGATGAACATCACCAACGGAAAGATCAGCTTCACGGCCGTCTTGGCGGCCTTTTCTTCGGCAATCTGCCGGCGGCGAGTCCGCATCGCGTCGCTCTGCACGCGGAGGGCGTGAGCCACGCTCGACCCGAACTTCTCAGCCTGAATCAAGATCGTCGCCAGCGCCTGGAGATCGTCGACGCCGGAGCGGATGCCCAGCTCGCGCCACACTTCGCTACGCGGCTTGCCCATCTGCATTTGCAAGTTGGCCATGCGGAACTCATCGGACAACACGCGATACGTGCGGTTCATCTCTTCCGAGACCTTCCGCAAGGCGGCGTCCAACCCCAGACCCGCTTCGACGCACACGACCAGCAAGTCGAGCGCGTCGGGCAAACCCAAGAAGATTTGCTCCTTGCGTTTGCTCGTGATGATCATGAGCACGATGTCGGGGACATAGAACAGCACGCCGGCACAGGCGAACGCCATCATGAACGCTTTTTGATTGAACGCTTGCAAGGCGGCGACCGTCACGCCGCTGCCGACCAAGCCGAGAATCAAACCCGCGAACTTCAAGCTGAGGTACATGTTCACGGCATTCTCGTGCCGAAAACCGGCCTGCGCCAGCTTGAGCTTGAGATTATTGATCTCGAGTTCGCTCTTGGGTTGCAGCGGAGCCGAGAGCGCCGGCGAGGCCTTCGACAACACCCGGGTCACGGCGTCGCTGGTGGTCAGTCCCTGTGTCTCTTCTTCGATCCGTTTGCGGCGTTGTTGCGGGTTCTTGTACTCTTCGAGGCGTTCGAGCGCGCGCGGCTTGGCCGACCCGCTGAACTGTTCGAGCAGGAACCACGCGCCGATGGCAAACATGCCGAAGAGCGCGATCGGAAGAATCGTGACGAAGTCGAGAGCGGCCAGCAACACGGCTTACACCTTGATGTTGACGATTTTGCGGATGACCAGAGCGCCAAAGATTTGCATCACAATAGCGCCGCCGAGGAGCTGCTTGCCCATCGGGTCGGTGAACAACACCATGCAGTAGTCAGGATTGAGTCGATACACGGCCAAGAACAGCACGACGGGCAAACCGAGCAACACGACGCCCGACAATCGGCCTTCGCCGGTCAGAGCCGCGATTTGGCCCCAGATCTTGATCCGTTCGCGTACCAGATAGCCGATCTTGTCGAGAATCTCGGCCAAGTCGCCGCCCGTGGTGCGCTGCAACGTCACGGCCGTGGCAAAGAACTTGAGGTCCAAGTTCGGCACGCGACGCGTCATTTCTTGCAGCGCATCTTCGATCGGCACACCGAAGTTCTGCGTCTCAAACACGCGGCCGAACTCGGTGGCCACGGGGTCCTTGAGCTGTTGCGACACCAAGTCGAACGCGGCTCCCAAGCTTTGGCCGGAGCGCAAGGCTCGCGACATCAGGTCGAGCGAGTCGTGCAACTGCTCACCGAAGGCTTTCACGCGCCGCGACTTCTTAAAGCGCAGATACAAAAACGGCAGCACGCAGAGCACCAACCCGGCCAAGGGGCACAACAACAGATTGACCTTCGCGACGGCGGCGAGCGCCGTGCCTGCGGCGAACAAGCCGCCGACCATCATCAGCAACTGCGACGAGGTCAGGTTGACGTTCGCCTGCTCGCACATTTGCTTGAGATCGACTTGGCCGAAGTAACCGAGCAACGAATCAAAAATGCTCGGCCCCTGGTTCATCAGGTCGAGCAGGGTTTGCTGTTCCTTGTCGGGTCGACCACCGGAGGTGAGCCCCTTGGTGGTCAACGTCGTGAGCCGATCTTCGAGTTTGTTCTCGTTGTCGCCACGGAAGAACATGGCGGCGGCAACCACTAAGGCTGCCACGCCAATGAACACGGCCAGAGCGATGAGAAGCGTAGGACTCATGGTCGAGACTCGTTACAGGAGATCACAGATTCGGTCGAACTCGGTGGATCACAACTCGGTCAGTGTTTAACACTGCATCATGACCCGTTGCTTGAACGCGCTCGCTGGCAGCCGGACGCCGGCTTGCTCGAGCCGCTCCATGCACTTGGGTCGAATGCCGGTGCAGAGGAAGTGTCCGTAGGCCTTGCCGTTTTCGTCGATGCCTTCTTGAATGAAGCGGAAGATGTCTTGCATGACGATCGTGTCCCCTTCCATACCGATGATCTCGGTGATGTAGGTGATCTTACGCGGACCGCCCTGCAGACGATTGGCTTGCACGATGAGGTTGACGGCGCTGGCGATTTGTTGCCGCATCGCTTTGATCGGCAGCTCGAAGCCCGACATCATGATCATCGTTTCCATACGAGCCAGCGCGTCACGCGGGGTATTGGCGTGCAACGTGGTCATCGAGCCTTCGTGGCCCGTGTTCATGGCCTGGAGCATGTCGAGCGTTTCGGCACCACGACACTCACCGATAATGATCCGTTCGGGCCGCATACGCAGGGCGTTTTTGACCAGGTCCGTGGCCGTGACTTGGCCTTTGCCTTCGATGTTCGGTGGCCGGGTTTCGAGCCGCACGATGTGTTCTTGCTGCAACTGCAATTCGGCCGCGTCCTCGATGGTCACGATCCGGTCGTGATTCGAGATAAAGCTCGAAAGCGTGTTGAGCAACGTGGTTTTGCCGGAACCGGTACCGCCCGAGATCACGGTGTTCAGCCGAGCCTTGCAGGCGCCTTCGAGCAGCATCACCATCTCGGGCGTGAAGGCTTTGTAGTTCAACAAGTCTTCGAGCTTGAGCGGGTTCGAGCCGAAGCGACGAATCGAAACGCACGCGCCGTCGAGCGCCAACGGCGGAATGATCGCGTTCACACGGGAGCCGTCGGGCAACCGCGCGTCGACCATCGGGCTCACTTCATCGACACGTCGGCCGACCTTCGACACGATCCGGTCGATGATCTGCAGCAAGTGGGAGTTGTCGCGGAAGGTGACGGGCGACTTCTCCATGCGACCACGGCGTTCGCAGTAGATGTGCTTCGGGCCGTTGATCATGATATCGCTGATCGTGTTGTCCTTGAGCAGTAGCTCCAAAGGTCCGAAGCCGAACGTCTCGTCGAGCACTTCGTCGATGAGCCGTTCGCGCTCGCTGCGGTTAAGCAGCGTGTCTTCTTGATCGCACAAGTGTTCGACAACCATGCGCACCTGAGTGCGGAGCACGCTGTCGTCGAGTTCACCGACGCGCGACAGATCGAGCTTGTCGACCAGCTTGCCGTGGATCTTGCGCTTCAAATCCTCGAAGTCGCTTTCCGAGGTGCGTTCGCCAGATTTGTTGCCGAGAGGTAGCGATTTTGCCATGGGTGGGAACTCAATCTAGAACGTGACGGTGGGCGGGGAGCCAACGTGGTCGGCCCGCGCAATTCGCGCGGCGCAACTCGATCCATTTAGGAAAACGTAGCTTGCGGAATGCGACGTGGCTGAAGGAATTGCCATAGGGGCGAGAAGAGTCATCGCCGCGAAGATTGCCTGGGTGCCAGGCCCACGTCTGCGGGGGCATGCAACGTCGGAAGATATCGACTAAACGGGCTGATCCCCACTCGCCTAGGGAGAGGAGGTCACACGAAGTGAGACGGGCGCGGGGCGGTGAAGCTGCAAAAGACCCTCAAGCGGCCTGCGGCCACGTTCTCCCGTGGGGAGAAGGAGTCTTACTTCTTCGACGGCCAGAAGCTGAACAGGCCACCCTTACCGGCTTTCGCCTCTTCGGTGGGCGCTTCGGCCGGTTTGCTCACTTCGCCGTTGAGGGCGTTGCCCAGGCCGATGATCGCTTGCGTGACCGGCGCCTTGGGGGCTTGCTCGATCAGCGGTACGCCGTTGTTCCGCACCTCGACCATCGTGCGATAGTCGTTCGGGATTTGCCAGAACACTTCGCGACCCATGGTCTCTTGAGCTTTCTTGAGACTGATCGCCCCTTGCTCGAGACCGACGCGATTGAACACGATCTTGACCTTGTCGGCCATGCCGTCCATTTCTTGAAACGACATCATCAACCGCACGACGTTCCGCAAGCAGGGCAGATCGACCTGCGTCACTAGCAGCACGTGCGTGGCCATCTGCATGACCGTCTGATCGAGCGCGTTGTAGCTCTTCGACAGATCGACGACCAAATGCGTGAACGTAGCCTTGAGCAGCCCCAGGACCCGTTGCAGATCGTCGGGCTTGATTAGTGCAATGTCCGAGATATTCACCGGCCGCGGAAGCAGGAATAAACCGGACGAGTGTTTCGTGAGCGACCGCTTGAGCAACTGGAAGTCGAGTCGCGAAATGTTTTGCGAGACGTCGGTGAGCGAGTAGTCGGGGATCGTGTCGAGGAACACGTCGCAATCGCCCAAGCAGAGGTCAAGATCGACCAAACAGACCGAGTTTTTCGGGTCTTTAGCCAGCGCACAGCCAAGGTTGACCGCCACGCTGGTCGTCCCCACGCCACCGGTCGCGCCGCCGACGGCGATCACCGAGCAGCCGCGGGACTTGCCTTCGCCTTTGCCGAACTTGCGCTCGGTGATCCGGCTCAGAGCGTCGAGCAGATCTTGCAGTTTGACCGGCGCGGTCAGGTATTCTTTGGCTCCGGCCCGCATGGCGCGGAGAATCAATTTGCCGTCGGTCGACGAGCTAACGACGAGCAGATTGCAATCGGGCGACGCTTCGTTGACTTTGGCAACGAGGTCGAGCGCCTTCTCGGGATCTTTGTCGAGATTGACGACACCGATCTCGGGATGCGTCTGGGCAATGACGTCGGCAAAGAACTCATAGCGCGAGCACTCCGCCTCGAGCCACACGCTGTCCATGCCCAGCAGCATGGCTTTGAGTGACTCGCGTGTGGCGTCGTTGGGATCGACGACAGCAAGGCGAAGGACGTTACTCATGACGGATAGCACCCAGTTGTGTCCCGGACAGCCCGCGCGGAAATTCGCCGGGTTGTCGGCAGCCCTGGCGCGTCGACACAGGTCGGACGAACCCGGGGCTCTGGACTACTGTAGGCCATCGTAAGGCACGAGGCCGATTTAGAACGAGTGATTTTTTAACACCATGCGGACGTGATTCGGAAGGGTCGTGCGGGTCATGACGACCGTGACGGCTCGTGACGGTGCGGGTGAGTGGTTCGCATCGTCACTGCCGTCATGGTTCGATCAATTGTCGGTTGGCCGGGCTCGCTTGGTCAGACACGTTTTCCTGCGGGGCACGCGACTACGGTTGCGGCGTCTCGTAGCCCGCGGGCCCGATCAAGCCTTGGCTCGGAGCGCCAGTCGAGTTCGTCGGCGACGGCGTAACGGCCGGCACGCGTTCGAGCTTCGGTGCGGCCGCGGCGCGCACCACCGGCTGAGCTCGTCGTTGTTGCTGGTCGCTGGCCATCGCCAGATTGCCCCAGTTGGTGCGGGCCGTGCCACTGCGGGTCTGTGCCGGTGGCGGGGGCACCGCCTCTTGCCGCGGCGGAATCTGCGGGGGCACCGGTTGCAACGGTTGAGCCGGCATCGGTTCGCCGACCGGAGCTCCGTGCGGGCCGTGGACATTCGGCATATCCTGACCCGGCGGGCACAGCTTCGGCACTTCGATGTGATTCTTGAAGTACAGCTGCCGATCCGACGGTGACGTGGTAAAGGTGCCCGGCAAGCAGCCCGGTACTTCGCACGGATCCATCGCCGCGGCGAACTCGGGCGTGACCGTGATCAGCAGTTCGATCTCGTTCACTTGCTCCCGCTTGCGGCTAAAGAGCACACCGAGATACGGCACATCCATAATCAACGGGATACCGCGCCGCGTGGCCTCGACTCGTTCTTGCACGAGGCCACCGAGTGCGAGCGTTTGCCCGGCGAGCATTTCGACACCCGTTTCGATTTCGCGAACCTTGATGCCGTTGACGAACGTGCCGTTGATGGTCGTGCCCGTGGCCGGGTCGAGTTCGCTGATCCGCGGCCGAACTTCCAGGCGAATTTGACCGCCGCCCAGCACGATCGGCACAAAGTCGATCTGCGTGCCGTACGGACGATATTGAATCGACACGGTACCCAAGCTTTGCGGGACCGGAATCGGAATCTCACCACCGGCATTGAAGAAGGCCGGCCGACCGCTGACGGTCACGAGCGTCGGTTCGGCGAGAATCTTGGCGAGCTGATCCTGCCGCAGGGCTTCGACCAGGCCGAAGAAATTGCTCCCTGCATTGACCACGCCGAGCGTTAACGTTTGTCCGCCCGACGCGGCGGGTGCTACCGGATTGGCACCGGTCGCGGTCAGCAACTGACTCACGCTCGTCACGGCGTACTGACCACCCGTGGCAAACGCCGAGAAGTCGACGCCCAGGTTGCGCAATTTGGTGCGCGATACCTCGTAGACCTTGACCTTGAGCAGCACTTGCTGCGAGCCGCCAACGTTGATGTTGTTGATCACGTTGGGGTAATAATCTTCGGCGATCCGCACGATCGTGTTGACGTGCGAGGGTTGATCGACATAACCGCCGATGATGACGCTATTGGCGAGCGGCACCACGGTGAGCGCCGACCGCGGAAACTGCGAGCGGAGCAGCATCGTCAACTCTTGCGCGTCGCCGTAGACGATCACGTCGACGGTGTAGATTTGGTTCTCGGCCGTGCGCAGAAAGACGCTGGTGACACCCGCCTTGACGGCGAACAACTGAATCTCGTTCGGCGAGATCGGCGTCACCTTGAGGATGTCCGGATTATTGATCTGCACATCCGGGATCTTTTGATCGAGCGTGATGATGCGGCTCGAGTTGGCCGTCATCTCCAAGCGCTCGTTGGGCGCTTGCACGCGATGGATGAGCGGCTGCGGACCGGCCGTGACGGGTGGCGGCGGTGCGGCGGGCTCTTGCGACCAAGCGGTGGTTAACCCGCCGGCCACGAGCGACGTCGCCAACAACACGCGACTGGCGCGAGAGACGCTCGACTTCAACAGTCGACGCGCGCTGCTGAGGTTGATCGTTAACATCCGTGCGATCCTCAGTGTCATGGGTCCATCCGATCATCTTGCCACAAGCCGGATTCAACGGCCTGCGCGACACTCGCGATCATCAATGATCGGCGAGAGACGCGGGTTCCTGGGTCGTGCTTACTTCAGTCTCAACGGGTTCGGGCGAGCCGGGGGCGGGACCTCCGACGGAGCGGGTTCTTCTTCGGTCGTCGACACCGTCTCGGCCGACTTCTCAACCACCGGCTGCTGAGCGGGCGGGTTCTCCACCACGATCGGCTTGCCGTTCTCAAAGATCACTTCCCGAGCGCCAGCCCCCTCGCGAATGATCATCACTTCACGTTTCACATTGGGGTCCGGGGTCACGGCGACCGGAGCCGTGGTCGTCGGGGTCGGCTCGAGCTTCGGCACCGACTGCTCGATCTGCTGCGTGATATCTGGCGCGGGCCGGCTCGACGAACCGATCCCTTCGATCAACGTCGTGTAGTCGACCTGGGTCTCGTCGTCTTCCTTCGTGTCGTTGTCTTTGGCGTTGCGACCGACCAGCCGAATCTCGCCGAGGTTTTGCGACAACGTGACCAACTTGGCCTGAGCCGGCGTGACCACGAGCGAAATCGTCTTGGCGACCACGGTTTGTTCGCCGTCGTTGCCGCGGGTCGTGATGCTGTCGATGGCAAAGACCTTGATGTTGCGCAGGTCCTTGGGCGAGATCGTCTTGGCGACCGGAATGCCGGCCCCCGGGTTGGCGTTGACGTGGACAAACACGTCGACCTTGTCACCCGGCTTGAGCAACCCGGCGCCACCGCTCACGGCGTCGACCTTGACGGCCACGGCTCGCATACCCGGCGGCAGATCGCCCAGCACGTCGTCCTTCTCATCTTTGCCCAACAGCTTGAGCCCGATCAGCGGCTCGCCCGGATAGATCTTGGTTTTGGCGCGGCGACCGTCCACCTCTTTCAAGTCCGAGATCACACCCTCGGGCAGCGTTTCGATCGGCCAGTTGGCGAGCTTCACGATTTGCGGCGTGATCGGATCGCCCGTCTTGATCTCGACGCTCGCCACGAGAATCTCTTTGGTCTCGCCGGCGACGACTTGGGGCGCAGGTTGATCGAGCGCGCGGGTGATGCCAATACTGGCCACCAAGCCGCAGCCCAACGCCAAGACCAACAGGATGAGTGATTTGGATCGCATAGCGTACTTCGTTTTCTCGGTACAACCCTTTAGCGTGCTAGCACAGCTTCATTGGCTACGACACTCGAAACCGCTAGGCGATGCATGACTGTCGTAGCTGGCAAGGTCTTCCCGTCTAAAACCATTGGCACTTTGGGGCAATTCTCTTGATGAAATGACGCATTGTCGGCAACCGTCACGGAAGCGCCACAGCCGTCATGGCTCGAACGATCGAAACCAGCGGCAGTGGTCACACCATCGCGCCGAACCTTACGATGGTCAAGGTTTACCAGTCCCATCGCGCGAATCGGCACGATCCGCAACTCGCGACCCGATCCGTGGTCGCTACGTCTTACTCCTTCGTTAACTCCGGCAGTTCGTGCTAGCGACGCTGGCGGCTCGGCTCCTCGTTCCTGACGAGCG
>JAEUIL010000015.1 GCA_016794255.1 Planctomycetaceae bacterium
ACCGCTGCTCCAACCCGGCATGCTAAACGCGGCCGGCACGAGCACCGCCAACAGACAGCCCGACAGCAGCAAGGCCATGATCCAGTCGCCGCCGCGGGTCTTCATCACCACAAACGGCCCTTGCGCCGTGAGCATCACACCAAAGACGAGCAGTACGACCGTGCCGCCGACATAGATCATCAATTGCATCGCGCCGACGAAATCGGCCCCGGCCAGAAAGAACAGCCCGGCGGTCGCGGCGAGCGAAAAGATCAAGTACAGCGCCATCCGCACGACGTTGCTGGTCACCACCAGCGCCACGGCAAAGCCGCACGCTAAGAGCGCGAAGAGCAGGAAGAAAAACGTGTGCCAGTTGATCGGTTGATCCATCGCTAAACACCTCGCTCGCTGACGGCAACCTTGGCGGGAACTTCGGTCTTGGGCTCAGCCGCCGCAGGCGACTCGATCCGCAAGCGTTCGGCATACGGCGCCGCGAGCCAGGCGCCGCCCGGCAGGTCGTTGTAGGTCCACCACAACACGCCGAGGAACATCGCCGCCGCGATCGGCACGCAGTATTTCAAGCAAGTGGTCATCACCTGATCGATCCGCAGTCGCGGGAACGTCCAGCGTACCCACATCATGAACGTCACGCCGAACACCGCTTTGCCGATGAAGTTCGCCATGCCGATCAGGTTCGCCACATACGCCAGGAACGCGTTGTCGTTACCGGCCAAGCCCAGCAGCGACGTGATCGGAATCGGGCCATGCCAGCCGCCGAAGAACAAGATCGCGGCCAAGCCCGAGACCGTGAACATCGAGCCGTACTCGGCCATGAAGAACAACGACCACCGCAAGCCCGAGTACTCGGTGTGGAACCCAGCGACGAGTTCGCTCTCAGCCTCGGCCAAGTCGAACGGAGCGCGGTTTACGCTGGCCAACGCGCAGGTGAAATAGACGATCGACGTGACGAACGTGAATGGATCGTGGAAGACGAGCCAATTGGTGAACCAGCCGGCCTGCATGTTGCCGATCTCGACGAGGTCCATCGTACCGCACAGCAGCACCGGCACCACGACGCACATGCCGAGCGGAACTTCGTAGCTGACCACCTGAGCCGCTTCGCGCATCGCTCCGAAGAGCGACCACTTCGACGCGGATGAATAGCCACCCAAGATCACACCGAAGACTTCGAGCCCCATCACGGCCAAGATGAAGAACACGCCCGTATTGAGCGGCGCGGCGACCCAACCGTCGGCAAACGGCAGCGCGATGTACGCGACATACGACGCGCCGAAGCTAATGTACGGTGCCATCCGGAACAGCATGCCATCCGCCCCGGCGGGCATCAGGTCTTCTTTCGCGATCAGCTTGATGCCGTCGGCGAGCGTTTGCAGCCAGCCGAACTTGCCACCCACCCGGGTCGGTCCCAGACGATCTTGAATGCGGCCCGAGACCTTGCGTTCCAACCAGATGAAGACCAGCGCCCCAGCCGCGACGACAACATTCAGCAACGCCGCATGGATGGCCGCCGTGAGCACATAGGCCAGGGCGACATTGACCCAGTCGGGAAACCAGGCGAACACCGGCCAGTGGGGCAAATGCTGCAGGAAATAGTCGGCCACGGGTGACGAATCCTCGTCGATATCAGGCACTTAGGGCGCTTAAGCCGGGTGGTCGAAACGACCCCACGGTTAAAGATTGTGAAATATCGCACAAGGTCCCACAGGTCGACAAGCCCCTGGCCAGCAAAAATGCGGGGGCGTCACGTGATCGATGCAAAGCGGATAGGGAAAAAGTCGACCGAGTCAAACTCGATCAACCTGCACACAGGCACCCAACACGGACTGCGTAGCGAAGCCCATGGCAGAATCGTGTGCCATGTCCACGTCCGCGTGGACATGTTTCCCGGTGTAAACGCATGTCCACGAAGACGTGGACATGGCACGCATCGCCCAACAGTCACTCAATCCGAGACTGCCGTCGGACGGTGCCTACCGATCGATCTCGCCCATCACGATGTCGAGCGACCCGACGATCGCCGGCACGTCGGCGATCAACACGCCGCGGCACAGCTCGTGAGTCACCGACAGATTGCAGAAGCAACTGCTCCGGGCTCGCACGCGCCACGGGATCGACGTGCCGTCGCTGACGATGTAAAAGCCCATCTGACCGCGGGGAGCTTCGGTTTCGAGATACGCTTCCCCCTTGGGCAGTTTTTCGCCCAATTTGAGCGACAGCGAGTGCGGCCCCTTGGCGGTGCTATAGCGGTCGAAGGCTTGACGGAGCAGGTCGATCGCCTGCACGACTTCGAGCATCCGCACATAGAACCGGTGCCAACAGTCGCCCAAAATCGCTTCGCGCGGCACGGCCGGGTACTGGTGATCGCGCGGATAATGACCGTCCTTCTCGACGATTACCTCGAACGCGTAGCCATCGTACATTTCGGTGTACCGCTCTTCGCCATCGCGACGGAGGTCGTGATCCACGCCCGAGCCGCGCAGCACGGGGCCCGTGCAGCCGTAGTCGATCGCCATCTCGGCCGACATCACGCCGATGCCCGCGGTCCGTTTGATGAAGATCGAGTTGGTCGTCAGCAGTGCGTGGCACTCGGCGATCACCGGCTCAAAGTCTTTGAGGAACTTCTCGCACTTTTGCAACCAGCCCTGCGGCAAATCGTGGGTCGCGCCGCCGACGGTGAGATAGCTGTACGTGAGCCGTGCGCCACAGACCATCTCGAATAGGTCGAGAATCTTTTCCCGTTCGCGGAAGGCGTACAAGAACGGGCTGAACGTGCCCAAGTCCAAGCCGTAGGCACCCATGCCGACCAAGTGGCTCGCCACGCGATTGAGCTCGGCGATGATGACCCGCAGGTGTTTGGCTTTCTCCGGAATCTCGAGCTTCATCAACTTCTCGACCGTCAGGGCCCAGCCGAGATTCATGTTCATGCCGGCCAGGTAGTCCATCCGATCGGTGTACGGAATAAACTGCCGGGGCGTGAGATTTTCGCCGATCTTTTCGGCGCAGCGATGCAGATAGCCGAGGTGCGGTGTCGTTTCCGAGACGATTTCGCCGTCGGTGCGCAACACCAGCCGCAACACGCCGTGCGTGCTCGGATGTTGCGGGCCCATGTTGACCAACATCTCGTCGGTGCGAACGTCGAACTCGATGATCCGCGGGTCGTCTACTTCAATCGACATAACTTGCCTCGAACTATCTGGTAGCCGAACTCGCCAGAGTTCGGGTGTCTCTCGAACGGCCGTGCAACCAAACTCGGGCGAGTTCGGCTACAGCGGGCAGGAACTGATTCGTCTAGCGATTGCGGATGCCGTGGTACTCCAGCGGCATTTCGTAATCTTTACGCAGCGGATGACCGACCCAATCCTCGGGACACAGGATCCTCCGCAGGTTCGGATGTCCGACGAAACGGATGCCGCTCAAGTCGTACGTCTCGCGCTCGTGCCAATCGGCCGTGCTCCACACGCCGCTCACCGTCGGCACCTCGGGCAACTCGCCGGCCACGTCGTCCTTCCAACGCGGCAGCATTACCTTGACCACCAAGCTGATTTTGTTTGGCAGACTGTAAAGGTGGTACACCATCTCCAAGTGCGGTTGCCAACCGGTCTTGGCCGCCTTCTTTTCGTCCGGCTCGAAATAGTCCACGCACGTGATGCAGTTGAGAAAGTTAAACCGCAAGCTCGGCTCGTCGCGCAGATACTGACACACCTCGACCAAACCATCGGGCGCGACTTCGATCCACGGATCGAGAGCCGTGAGATTCTCGCCCGTGATCAAGCCGCCGAACTTCTTCTTGAGACTGTCGTAAAACGATGGTCCGCTGGGCATGAGACAGAACCTTTAGGGATTGCCGTAAAACAGGATGTGCTCGGGCGAAATGCTATGCAGCCAACGTCGGTTCCAAATCGGAGTCGGTGAAATCGAGCGGCGGACGATCGGACTTCTTACCACGATCGCGACTCACGGCCCGAACCCAATCCAAATCGCCCCGGAACCAGACGTACGCGAACCCGACCATGAGCACGGCAAAGAACGCGAGGATGTCAAAGATCGACAGCAGCGACAGTTGCTTGGCGCTGGCGCGAATGGCAGTCGTGTTCTCGGCGGCAGATTTATCAGCCAGCGGCAACTGCGGATCGGGCACGCCAAGGTCACGCATGATCTTCGCCGCAGCCGGCGCGAGTTCGGGCTTGGCACCCGCCTCGGCCTTCACCACGACCGGCTGAAAGCGTGCGTCGGCCAATTGATTCGACTTGCCGTAGACCACGGCCCAGGGGAAGAACAACGCCACTTCGACATCGAAGATGATGAACAACAACGCGACCACGTAGAACCGCAAGTCGAATTGCACGAAGCTCGAACCGATCGTCGGCTCGCCGCATTCGTAGACTTCGAGCTTCTCGGTGTTCGGCTCCTTGGGCCGGACGAGCGAACCGACCCACAGGTTGATGAAAATGAACAAAAAGCCGACCAGCGAGAACAACGCCAAATAACCGGCGATCAGGGTGGGTGACATAGCGGGGTTGAAAGGCGTTGAATGAAAGGGAGTGATTCGGGTCGCGAGATTAACGGACGTTACGCTCGCTTGGCGCTGCCGGGACGGGGGTTGTGCAACAGTGTGCTGTCGGGGTTGGCGGTGCCCGCGACGGACTCGACGGTCAGCGGCTGCCGGCCCGCAAAGCCCGCGTCGACTTCGTGCCAGTACAGCACCTCCGACTCGCCGAGCTTCCAGCACAAGCAGACCTCGCGCCCCTCGAGCTCACCGGCGAAATCGACAAGTCCCTCGGGAGCGCTTTTCAAGTCGACGCCCAGGCGAGTCAGTTCATCGATGTATTCTTTGAGCTGTTTCACGTCGACTTCGACATCGCGTTCGGTTTGTGCGAGCTCGTCGGCATAGACATCGTCGTCGCGGCGACGTGCACGCTTGAGCAACTGCAATCGCTCGCGGCGTTCGAGAATCGACTGCGACAATTCCGAAATATCGCCGACAATCGATCGCACGAGCGGCAATGTGGCGTTAGCCTGCTCGACGCTAAATAGCTTTCGTTTTGCGCGGGTCGCTTCGCTCATGAGAGAATGGCTCAACAGATGATGATGCACAAAACGAAACGGACTTAGGAATTGGGGCCGCCGTGGACCGGCTCGGCGATCACCTTTGACGTGGCAACGGCCGTCGGATTCAACGTCGCTCGGCCCCAGGCGATCTCGGTCGGCAAACGCGAGAAATCGACGATCGATCCGTCGCGGCTGTAGCTGCTCAGATCGTGGGTTGCTCCCATGAAAATGCAGTCCACCGGGCACGGTTCGACGCACAACGCGCAGAACATGCATTTCGTGTAGTCGATCGTAAAGCCGGTGACGCGGAAGCCCTTGCCTTGCGTGACCTTCTCTTTGCCGATGTAAATGCAGTCGACCGGGCAAGCCTTGGCACATTGATCGCATGCGATGCAAGTGGTCAGGTCATAGCGGTGAAAACCGCGGTACCGCGGTGCCACCGGCACCGGCAGCTCGGGATACTCGAAGTGATGCGTGAACGTGCGCCGCTGGGGATCGTAGGTGCGCATCCAATAGCGAAAAGTGACGTAAAGACCGTGCAAAACGGTATACACAGCACCGAAAACGTCACGAAACCAATTGAGCATCTTGCCGAACTCCCGCGACGCCGAAGGCATCGCAAATATGGCTCTAACCCCTTGTCGGGATTGCGGTTGAGCCAAGTCAACCGGGGCGGACGGATCCACGATCGGGGACAATCAACCTGGATTATAGGGTTACAGCGTCGGCTCGCAAGGCACCCAGCGCGAGCGGATTACCCCGGGACAGTTAAAATCCCATCGTCGACGACCTCGGAATCGAAATCGGGGCGGCACAAAATGCTGGACGACTCGTTTCCAGGGGGGACGCGTGGTTAAGATGACGAGCGTCTCGAGCACGGATCGGTTCCAGCTCAAGCCATCTGGGAAATGTCGGATAACTTAGCTACAGCACCATGCAATCTCACTTCGACTCCGAATATCCATCTACCGAACACTTGCGAGCGCGAGCCAAGTCGCGGATGCCGAGTTTCGCCTACGATTATCTCACGGCCGGGTGTTTTTCGGAGATCAACCTGGCGCTGAATCATAGCGATATTCGCAAAGTTCAGCTCAAACCTTGGTATCTACGCGATTTCGGGGGTGCTGACCAAACCACCGAACTGTTCGGCGAAACTTACGCGGCGCCATTTGGAGTCGCCCCCGTAGGTTTGCAAGGGCTGATGTGGCCGAAAGCGTGTCAGTATCTGGCGCAGGCTGCCGTCGATCACAATCTGCCATTCACGCTGTCCACAGTCAGCACCGCCGGCATCGAAGAAATCGGGAAGATCACGAACGGC
>JAEUIL010000046.1 GCA_016794255.1 Planctomycetaceae bacterium
CGGCGCATCGTCAGCATGCACGATTTTCACGGCACGCCCGCCGATCTGCCGGCGATTCACGCTCGCCTGGCCAGTTGCGGAGCCGACGTGGTCAAGCTCGCCACGATGGCGACGAGCACGCACGACAACACGCGCATGTTGCGATTGCTGAGCACGAGCACCCTGCCGACCGTCGGCTTATGCATGGGCGAACTCGGTCTACCGACCCGCATCTTGGCACCCAAGTTCGGCGGGCTCTTCAGCTTCGCGGCGCTCGATCGTGGCCCGCCACTTGCGCCGGGCCAGATCAGCTTTCGCACGATGCTCGACTTGTATCGCTTCGACCAGATCACGCCCAGCACACCGCTCTACGGCGTGATCGGCGACCCGATCGGCCATAGCCTCAGCCCGTTGATTCACAACCGCGCGCTGATCGAGTTGGGTTTGCCCGGCGTGTATGTGCCGTTCCGCGTGCCGCCGGACGACTTGCGACAGTTTCTGATCGACTGTCGAGAACTGCTCGTCAAAGGCCTGAGCGTCACGATCCCGCACAAGGAAGCGATCTGCGCGGCGATGACCGATATCGATCCGGCAGTCACGGCAATCGGCGCTGGCAACACGCTCGTGTTTCACGGCGAACGACTGTACGGCTACAACACTGACCAGCGGGCCGCGATCGACGGTCTGTCGGTGGCCATGGGTTGGTCGACCGATCGGTTGCCCGACTTAAATGACAAGACCGTGCTGGTGCTCGGCGCGGGCGGGGCCGCCAAGGCGATCGTGCATGGCCTGCGGGCGTGCGGCGCGGCGGTCGTGGTCACCAATCGCAATCGCGGACGAGCCGAACCGATTGCCGAGCCGCTCGGAGCGACGGTCGTCGATTGGGACGCACGCCACACGGTCTCGACCGACGTGATCGTCAATTGCACGCCGCTCGGCATGCATCCGCAGGTGGACGAGACTCCTTACGAAGCCGCGTATCTCCGCCGCGACATGATCGTTTGCGACACGGTGTACAATCCCGAGTACACGCGACTGCTACGCGAAGCAAGCGCCGTGGGCTGCACGATCGCCACGGGCATCGAGATGTTCGTGCGGCAAGCGGCGGTGCAATTCCAACTTTTCACCGGTCACCATGCCCCGCAGTCCGTCATGCGGGCCGCGATTGCCGAGACGCTCCACTCATGAATCTTGTCTTGATCGGTTATCGCGGCACGGGCAAGACCACCGTGGCTCAAGTCCTCGGCCAACGACTCGGCTGGTCATGGGTCGACGCCGACGTTGAGCTCGAAGCTCGCGCCGGTCGCACGATCGCCCAGATCTTTGCGACCGACGGCGAGCCGGTGTTCCGCGATCTCGAGTCGCAGGTGCTAGCCGATCTGGTGTTGCGAGACAACGTCGTGATCGCTGCCGGCGGTGGTGCGATCTTGCGAGCTGAGAATCGACAGGCTCTGCGCAGCCGCGGACGCGTCGTGTGGCTCACCGCCTCGATCGCGACCATTTTGGCACGAGTGAACGCTGATCGGACCACTGCCGAGCGTCGCCCGCAGCTTACAACTCAAGGGGGTGAAGCCGAGGTCCGGCAACTGCTCGAACGCCGTGAGCCGTTGTATCGCGAAACCGCCGACGTTGCCGTGCCGACCGACGATCGTTCGCCGGAGCAAATCGCGGAGGAGATTTTGCAGCGATTGGGCATGACTGGTGCAGGGGAAGCATCACGCGGAGCGTGATGGACACTATGGATTGCCGTCAGCACCCCTGGTTAAGTTCAGCACCGCTCGCCAGAATGACGGACGTAACCCGTCGCGTGCTTCTCAAAAGTCCGGAGCTCATCATGCCTCAACTCAACTTCGACGTTCCCAACCCGCTCGGACAACCGCGAGCTCTGCAACTCATTCAGCAGTTCATGCCGCAGGTGCAAGAGCGGTTCAAGGACATGGTCAAGGACGTCGAGCAGACGGTCGTAGGCAACCAGGTTAACTTCAGCTTTCGCACCATGGGCATGTCGATCACCGGCACGACGACGGTTGACGACTCGAAGGTCAACGTCAAGATGGAGCTGCCCTTCGCCGCGCTGATGGTCAAGGGCAAGATTCAGTCCGAGATGACCTCGGCGCTCGAACGATTGCTGGGCAAGCCATCCGCGTAAGCTCGACACTCGCTCACGCCTGTCGCAGATAGCGCCAGCCGAGCCCGACCAGGATGATCACGCCGCCGATCATCGTCCACCATGATGTAACTTCGCCCCAGGCGAGAAACACCCAAATCGGCACCAGCACCGGTTCAAGCAACCCCACCGCGGCCCCTTCTTGGCTCGGAATGTGTTTCAACCCCTCGGCAAACAGCACGTAGGGAATGCCCATCTGCACGACGCCGAACGCGATCAGCACGAGCCATTGGATTCCCTGCGGTAGCGGCGTTTGCGTCAGGATCCACGGCGCGAGCAACACCACGGCCGTCAGGTGATTCACGGCAATCAACCAGGCCGAGTTGAGGTGTCGCAGTCGTCGCATCGAGACGACGACGATCGCATAGAACAAGCCCGACGCCGCGCCGTGGAGCACGCCCAAGACCGACGTCGCCGAGGGTTGTTGGTACACCTCGCAGGCAATGATCAGCGCCGCGCCGGAGAGCCCCGTGACGAGCGGAATGCGATTGCGCGAGTCGAACGGCTCGCGATAGATCCACAAGCCCGAGATGAGAATCCACAACGGGGCGGTGTTTTGCAGCCAGATCGCATTGGCAGCGGTGGTGTAGACCATGCTGCTCAAGAAGGTCATGCTCATCAGCGTGAAGCTGAGCGACATCGGCACCAAGCGCCAATCCCACGCGGGCCGTCGCACCAGGGGGATCAATACCGCCGACGCGAACACATTGCGCCAAAAGGCGAGCATCAACCCCCGGGTATCATCCGGCCAATTGGCGAACACCGGCCACTTCACAAAGAAGCCGTTGGTGCTCCACAACACACACGCCAGCACGACCAGCAACCGTCCCCACCGGGCCGACGTCTCGGGCAAGGTCGGCGTTTCGGCGGAGTCGGTCATGTTGCGAGTTTCACACGCGGCGGATTCGAGAGTTGCCGCAGAGTAGATATCCGCCCGCGCCACGTCAACCGGAACCAGAGTATCCATCACGCTCCGCGTGATGTGGAAGAACTAGTAATGATTACTCAACGTCAATCGCGACATGATCGCTGTTCTTTCTCAAGGCCCATCACGCGGAGCGTGATGGATACAATGACATTCACCGGCCCGGTCGGCGCGGTTGATGCGCGTCGTCGTTGTAGATCGGCAGATAGCGGTAGTACACCTCGAGCGTCATGATTGCCATGCAGGTGTTGTACAACCGGCCACCCTTGGTGCCGCTTTCGTGCTCGTCCTCGAACTGCCACGAGCCATTCTCGTGTCCCGTGCTCGACTGCGTCTTGACCAGAAATTCGCGGAGCTTCTCGTTCCACGTGATCCACAACGGGCCGCCGAAATGGTGCAGCGTCTGGGTCGCGTAGTAGTTGTAATACATGTCTTGCGGCGAGGGCCCACGCCCGGCCAGATACACCACGCCTTGGGCCAGTTGCGGTTGCTCGCGTGGCCAGCCGAGCAGCATGCGGCACAACAATCCCACGGCCGTCGTGGTCGGTTCTTTGCCGCTGCTCAGATATCCGTACGCCGCGCCGTTCTCGCTTTGCACGTGATTGAAAAACTGACTCACTTTCGCGACGGTTTGACTCGGCACGCGGAGATAAGCCGCCCGAGCACTCTTGAGCGCCATGACCTGCCAGGCCGTGACGGTCGTGTCGCCCGGTTCACCCGGCGTATAACGCCAACCGCCACCGCGAGGATCTTGAGCCGCGATGATAAAGTCGACCGCCGGCTGTGCGTACTTTCGCAGGCCCGGGTCGCGGGTCATGATCAACGCCTCGCACAGCACGATGGTCGTCAGCCCCTGCGAGTACATGCCGTACTGCGTGGCGTCACGATAGTCGGCACCTTGCGGCGTGAAGACGAGCTTGCGTTCGAGGTAATACAAGCCACGCTGCACGACTTCGCGATAGGGGCCATCGAGTTGGGTGTAGCCCGCGCCGAGAAACGCGAGTAGTGCCATCGACGTGGCGGCGGTGGTCGAACCGACATTGCCCGAGTTGCCGCATTGCCCCTGACACGGGCCTTTGTGCAGATCAAAGTGCCAACTGCCGTCGGGCCGTTGATGAGCCGCGAGCCACTTCAGACCTCGTTCGACGGCCTCTTCGCTCCGCCGCGTAGGTCCACCGGGTTGGCCGACAAGCGAATCGCGAAAGCTCGGGTTGCGTCCGTCGAGTCCCGAGTAAGGGTTGTTCTCGCCTTTGTCGTGATAATGCTCGGCCGTGTGCCGATCGAGCCCCAGATCCCAAGGCACGATGGTCGAACTTGGCGGCGGCTCGCTATTCGATCGCGGGACGTTGACCGACACCTCGGCGTTGGGCTGGACGGCGGTCGACAACTGAAAACCATCCCCCGAGAACGCCGCGGCTTTGGACGCCAATTGGGTCGGCGAGCCGGCCTCGGCCCCCACCTGCGCGACAATCACCAGGGCGTTCGTCGGACCGGCCTCGTGCGGAATCAACAACAGCCCCAGCAGCACGACCAACAGCGAATGCACGATCGCACTGATCGAGAAGCTCGACTGCAACAAGTTGTCGCCGCCGAGATTTTGCAAGTGTGCTTCGAGCCACAATCGCCAAGGCGACTTGGTCGGCAGTCGGTCGCTCCAAGCGTGGTCGGTCTTTAACTCCTCGGCCCGCGGAATGACCTGCGGAGGTGCCAGCGGCGCAGCGACTCGTACCTGCACCGGTGGCGCAGCAACCGCCGCCTTCGGCACTTGGACCGGCGGTGCGTTCTCGGGCGTCGCTGATGTCGTCGGCGTCGTCATCACAAGCAGATCATTCCCAACCTAGAAAAAGAGTATCCATCACGCTCCGCGTGATGCGTGCTGTAACAGACTCGGCGTAAATGGATTGCAACAATGGATCATCGCACGCAGCGCTAGCATCACGCGGAGCGTGATGGATACTCTTTTTGACTCACTTACTCACTTTGCATTTTGCACTTGTCACTTTGCACTTTGCATTTCCCCCACTCACTTCTTCTCTTCCTCCGCTTTTCCCGTCTGATACAGCGGCAGATATCGGTAATACACCTCGAGACTCATGGCCGCGAGCGCGGTGCAATACAGCCGACCTCCTACGGCCTGATGGTCATCTTGCCCGCCTTGCACGTACCAACTCCCCGCGGCATGACCCCGTTTGATCTGAGCCCGCACGAGTTGATCGCGCATCACTTCGTTCCAGCGGGTCCACATTGGACCTTCGAAGTTGTGCAGCACCTGAGTCGCGTAATAGTTGTAGTAGTAGTCGGTCTTCGATGGCCCGAGCACGCTGAGATGCTGCACGCCGGCGATCAACTGCTCGTTGTCGCGTTGCCAGCCCATGAGCATGCGGCACAACAGGCCGATGGCGGTGGTGCTGTTCCGCGCCTCGGGATACCCGGGCAGATAGCCGTACTGAAAGCCCCCTTTTAACTGCACGCTGTCGAGGAACCGCGTCGCGGCAGCGACTGTTTCGTTCGAGACACGA
>JAEUIL010000060.1 GCA_016794255.1 Planctomycetaceae bacterium
TACCTCGGCACCGTCCGAGAACCGTTCCCCGTGGGCATCGATGACCGGCGCTGGCTCGTCGGTCTTGGAGGGAATCGTGGGTTGCAACGGATGGCGATCGCGCAGTCGAGCGATCAGTTCGCGTTCCCAATCGTCGACCAACTCGCTATTGCCATCCGCCTCGTCGGGCTTGAGAAACTTCCAGTCGTAGTCGGGCAGCGTCAGCTCGGAACTCAAGATGCCCGCCAGATTGCGATTGAGCGGATCGTTTTGCAGCTTCTCCCAATGGGTCCGCGTGAGCACGGTGCCCACGAGCAGACGCCCTTTGATCTCATTCTGCTCGAACACGAGCTTCTCGGTGACCAGCCCGTACCACCAAAAGCTGCCCGTGATCAAGAGCAACAACGCCGCCCCGAACAGCACCAGGCACTTGAACTCCAGGCTGCTTTCGCCGACCAGACGTTTGAAGAAGCGGTAGGACATGCTTTCGATTGTACTCGTCGTTCGCGGCAGTTGCAGCGCCGGCTTCGCAGTGGTTCCCCGGGGATTCTGGTTGGCGCGAAACCGCCAGCGAGGGACACGCTCAGCATCGCTGGACCGTTTGTCCCTCGCTGGCGGTTTCGCGCGTGCGGCAACGACCAAATCGGGCGAGCATTGGGCTCTGACTCGGTGTACACTAGCCGGCTCGTCGGTCCTGTTAAATCCCGTCATCCGCCGGTGGTCTGTATCATGCCAAGACCGTTTGCGACAGCCCTTTTCGTGTGGTTCGTGATCGCTACGCTCGCCTACGGTGCCGAGCCGTCGAACAAACGCGTGCTGCTATTGGGGCAAAAGCCCGACGGCCATCCGCCCGGCACGCACGAGTATGTTGCCGGCATGAAAATCGTCGCGGCGCTGCTCGCCAAGCAACCGGGGATCGCGACGACACTTGAAAGTGCCGACGAGCCGTGGAACGACGGGCCGCAGAAGCTACGCGAGGCTGACGGAGCCGTCGTGTTTCTCTCGCAGGGCGCGGTGTGGCTGAGCGCCGATCCACGTCGGCTCGACGCCTTTGCGTCGCTCGCCGCGCGGAAGGGTGGTTTGGTCGTGATCCATTGGGGAATGGGCACCAAGGCGGTCGAGCCGATCCAGCCGTGGTTGCAACTCTTCGGCGGTTGTCACGGCGGGCCGGATCGCCGGTTCAAGGTGATCGATGCCACGCTCGAACCGGTCGCCCCGCCGCATGTCATCACCCGCGGCGTTTCACCTCTACCGGTTCACGAGGAGTTTTACTACGCGCTCAAGTTCGTGAAGTCGTCGACCCCGATTGAGCCGGTATTGCAGGTGGAAATCGAAGGTCGGCGTGAGACGGTTGCTTGGGCCTGGACGCGCCCTGACGGGGGCCGGTCGTTCGGCTTCAGCGGTTTACACTTTCACGACAACTGGCGGCACGAATCGTATCGCCGGTTGATCACCCATGGGGTGCTCTGGTCGTTGGGCCGCGAGATTCCCGTCGGAGGTGCTGATGTCGCCATCGATACCCAGTTGCTCAAACTTGCGGAGTCGAAATAAGTCACGACTCAGACCCCGTGGTGTGAGCACTATTTCTTTTTCAGCCAACCCTGACCGCGCATCCAGTCGGCACAGCGATCGGGCCACGAGTTGCAAGCATGGCCGGTCTGACGAATGCCGTAACCATGTCCGCCGGAAGCGTAGATGTGAAGCTCGGCGGGCACCTTGGCCTGTTTGAGTTGGCTGAACAAGAGGATCGAATTGCTCGCCGAGACACGGTCATCGACCGAGTGAGCAAAGAACAACGGCGGCGTCTGCTCGGTCACCTTCACATAGTCTTTCAACTCGGTTTCGCTCCCTTGCTTCAAGAACCCGCCGGGATAGATGAGGGCGGCGAAGTCGGGTCGACAGGAAACGGCGTCGGTCGCATCCGTCTGAGGATACTGACGCTCGGCGTGGAGTAGTGCCGCCAACCCGGCGGTTTCGCCACCGGCTGAGAAGCCGAGAATCCCGATCCGCGCGGAATCGACGTTCCATTCGCTCGCCCGATTGCGCACCAAACTGACCGCCCGTTGGGCATCTTGCACCGCGGCGATCCAACGCTTATCGGGATCACGCGCCGGCACCCGATATTTGAGCACGATGCCCGTAACACCAACTCGATTGAGCCACTCGGCAACCTCGGTTCCTTCGTGATCGTAGGCCAAGATGTTGTGACCACCGCCGGGACACACGATCACCGCGGTGCCGGTATCGACGTCAGACGCCGGTCGATAGATGGCCAGTTGCGGCGTCGAAACATTCGTGAGTTTGATGATCTTGCGATCACCCACGGGCTTGTCCGTAGGTTTGTTCACATCCTGCTCGGGCGGCAGTTCTTTGGTCTCGCCCGGGGCTTTGCCGGGCCAGAGATTGACGACCGTCGGCTCCGCGGCCGTGGCGAGTGAAATGAGAGCGAAACATGCGATAATAAACGTGAGAGAGCTTCTCATGACAGGTGTACTCCTGCGCAAAAACGGGGCCGAGCGTGACGGTGTGCTGCGGGATGTTATAATTCATTGGTGGTACGAAACGCTAGCTTGGGCACATGTGTTCGTATCGCGTGTGGCGTTGGCGATCATGCTCCGCATTTGAGACGAGGATTCACGCGGTGGATTGGAAAGACTTGATCTCGGTCGACCCGCTCGTGTGCCATGGGCGGGCTTGTCTCAAAGGAACCCGAATTCCGGTGTCGGTAGTACTCGACAATTTGGCGGCTGGCGTGGAACCGGCGGAGTTACAAACAAGCTATCCCACGTTGACCAGACACCATATTGCGGCTTCTCTGGAGTATGCCGCCGAATTGGCCCGTGAGCGGCGAGTCGCACTGCCGACGGGTGTCGTCTGATGCTTAAGTTCAAAGTCGACGAGAATCTACCGATCGAGGTCGCCGTTCAGCTGCGCGATGCCGGGTTCGATGCGATGATGGTTGTCGATCAGCAGCTCGGTGGGTGTCGTGACCCCATTGTGGCTGAGATTTGTCGCCGCGAAGCGAGAGCCATTGTTACCTTAGATTTGGATTTTGCCGATATCCGAACATACCCGCCCGCTGACTATCCTGGGATTGTCGTCCTGCGGTTAGCTCGCGTCGATAAGCATCGAGTCTGTGCCGCGATTAGTTCACTTCTGCCGCTTCTTGAGCGCGAAACACTAGAAGGCAAGCTCTGGATTGTTGATGAAGCCAGTGTTCGCATCCGCGGATAGAAGTTTCGATTGGTTACGCTGTGTTTTGTCACGGTGGTCAGGCGAACCACTCCTGATTACAATCGCGGCCTATGAAACTTTCGCTCATGGTGACCTGTCTCGGCGATGTCTTGCGGCCTGACGCGGCCAAAGCGACCGTGCGTCTGCTGCGTCGCTTGGGACACGAGATTGACTTTCCCGAGTCACAGACATGTTGCGGGCAACCATTCTATAACAGCGGCTTTGCCGATCTGGCCCGCGAACAAGCGAAGCATACGATCGATGTGTTTTCCGGCGACCGGACCGTGGTCACGCCATCGGGATCGTGTGCCGCGATGATCAAGGTCGAGTATCCGCATCTGTTCGAGCAGGACCCGGTTTGGCACGCACGCGCTCTCGAATTGGCCGGGCGCACGTTTGAATTAGGCGAATTGCTCGTGAAGCAGCTCGGCGTACTCGACGTGGGGGCACGCTTCGACGGCAAGCTGACGTATCACTTTGCTTGTCACTTGCGTGGGATCGGCATGGCCGGGTATGTCGAGCAATTGCTCAACCATGTCGCCGGTGCGACCATCGTGCCGCTGCATCACGAAGATCAGTGCTGCGGCTTCGGCGGTTCGTTCTCGGTGCGTTATCCGCACATTTCGACCGCGATGGTCGACGACAAAGTAAAGTGCATTGTCGAGACCGAGGCCGACGCGGTCATCTCGACCGATGCCGGTTGCTTGATGAACATCGGCGGCCGGTTGCGTCGTCAGGGAAAGCCGGTCCGCACGATGCACTTGGCCGAACTGCTAGAGTGCCGTTGAAACGCGAGCTACCGGCGTTCGGTTTTCGCTTCGGGTTCGTCGACTGGGGGCGGGACAGGCAGCTCGGGTGACACGGGTTCGCCGCGGTCACGGGCTCGCAACCGCAGACTGCGGGCCATGCCACGCAGCCGATCCGCCTCCTCGAAGAACTCCTGGTCCTCGAAATCTGCCGCGAGCAAGTCGAGTTGCCGTGCGAGTCCCCGCGCGGCGGGGCGACGATCAAAACCGGTCGTAATCGGGTCGAGTTGCACAGGCGGCGGCAGCGGATTCCGCTCGTTCGCCGGAGTGCTGGCCAGTTTTTCGATCTTCTTCGAGAATACCGTCACGTCATCGACATCGTTCGGTGCCGACGCTTTGAGACCGCCGGCTTGCGGTTCGGCGGCTTGTTTGTCGCGCCCCTTCTTACCGAACACGGTCCCCTCGAACAGCCGCAGGCCCAATCGCTCGCGAATGTCGAGAATATCGCGCGTGGTGGGATCGGACGGTGTGGCCTTCTCTTCTGAGTTAGCAGGCGTTGCGGAAGCAACGATCACTAACGACACGATCACGCACCATGACCAATCCAAACCAAGTCGACAATTCCACATGGGGCACCTTGCGCAGAGTAACGAATCCGTTCGCGGCTCAATGTAGCAGTCGTTGTTCGATCCCAGCTAGGTCGATCGTGTACCAGGCAGATAGCACTGCTGTCCAGTGAAACGCTAGCATCTCGTGTGGCATGCGTTGACACACACGAGCCCGATCCGCATAATTCGCCGCCCAAATTTTCTGCCGGAGTGTATTGCGGTAACGAACGTGATTCGCTCACGATTGGCGATCTGCTGCGTGTGGTGTCTCGTCGCAACGAGTCTGTTGCCGACACTGTCGGCTCATGCGCAGGACGAGCCGGTGCTGCGCGGGCCGCAGGTTGAATCGATCGATGTCGCGCCGCCGGGCATCGAACTGTCGACCGGCGATGCCGATTTCACAACATCGATTCCGTCGGAATACGAGAGCTCGATTGTCGAGGGCCCTGACGGCAATCGCCGCCCGCTGTGGCGTTGGTTACCACGCTCGAACGGCCGACATCTCGGCATCGGCGGTCCGCTGGAACGTGAGAGTTGGCTCAATCGGCCCTTTCAAATCAGTCCAGTTGCGGGGGCGTTCATCGCCGATGGCTTGCTCAAAGATCGTGTCGAAGGCAGTACCGGGTATCTCTCGGGCTTCAGACTCGGTTGGGACTTCGATCACTTTTGGGGACTGGAAACGCGCTTCGGCTTTACCACCTTCGGGCTCGACTCGCCGATCGCCGGTGTCGAACTCGGTTTGGCCAAAGGCTTTCTTTGGGATCTCGGGTTGATGTGGTATCCCTGGGGCGACTCGCGTTGGAGACCCTTCGCCACCCTTGGCATGGGTTACGCCGATATGCGGTTCTACGACGAGTTCGCGCAATTCAATCATCCGACGATGTTCACGATTCCAGTCGGTGGCGGACTCAAGTACCGTGCGACCGACGCACTCGCGTTACGGTTCGATCTGATTGAGAACATCGTGCTCGATAGCGGTCGGCAGTCCGACACGATGAACAATCTGCTGATCGCCGCATCGATCGAGGCCCGATTGGGCTTCGGTCCACGGCGGAGCTATTATCCGTGGAATCCGAGTCGGGCGTGGTATTAGTTCCGCGTCGAGGCCAACCATGCCTCATTACTTCTTCAACTCGATCGGCAATCGGTCGATCTTTGCGGCCAAGATAAAGTCGTTCTCGGACAGGCCGCCAATGGCGTGCGTCCACAATTCAATGGCCACATGCCGATAGCGTTCGAGATGCAGGTCGGGATGATGCCCGTCCTCCTCGGCAATCTCAGTCACGGCGTTGAAGAACTTCATCGCCTCGAGGAAATTCTTAGCGACCCATTCTTTGCGAATGCGTTTGTTGTCGGCGGTCAGATTCCAACCGCTGAGCCATGTGAGTTGATCGCGCGACTGTTCGAGCGTGTACGGCTCGACGCCCCCTTCGCACGGCAAGCATTTCTTATGCACAAGTTGGTCGGGACTTTGAGTCTTCATAAGTCACCTGGAAACGAAAGCGCGGACATCGGGAATTACTGTCGAATTCTATCGCGGTGCGACGACGGGGACCAATCACGGCCTAGTCAAGATTCACACCTGCAACTGCCATTCGCGACCATCGATTCCGCCCGTGGCGTCGAACAATTGGAGAGCGTGCAGCACCGGCGCCACGTCATGCACGCGGAGCACCTGAATCCCTTGTCGGGCCAGAGTAAGGCTGACACCAATTGTGCCGGCCGTGCGATCGGCTTCCTTGTCGCCGATCACCTTACCGATGAACCCTTTGCGCGAGTGTCCGACCAATAGCGGACAACCCAGCGTGTGAAACCGATCGCAGTGGGCGAGCAACGTCAAATTATGTTGGTGAGTTTTGCCGAAGCCGATGCCCGGATCGAGGCAGACATTTTCGGGACGCACCCCCGCCTGAAACAGCGCATCGCGTCGCGCCGCCAGATACGCCGCGATCTCGTTCACGATGTCGTCATAGCGAGGATCATCTTGCATCGTCTGCGGCGTGCCCCGCATGTGCATGGCGCAGATCCCCGCGCCGCTGTGCACTGCGAGCGGCAACATCTCGAAATCTCCCTCAAGCCCGGTCACATCGTTGATGATCTCGGCCCCGGCATCGAGCGCCGCACGCGCCACGCTCGCCTTTGAGGTATCGATCGAAATCGGCACGCCACATTGCCGAGCCACTTCCTGCACCACGGGCACGACGCGCCGCAGTTCATCGTCGACCGACACCGGCTTGGCGTAAGGTCGCGTGCTTTCGCCGCCGATGTCGAGAATCTCGGCCCCTTCGGCCGCGAGTTTCAGCGCCTGCTCAACGGCTCGACCGGGATCGTCAAACCGACCGCCATCGGAAAAGCTGTCGGGCGTGACATTCACAATGCCCATCAACAGCGGCAACCGACCAAAGCTCAACGTGCGCGAACGCAGACGCCAGGTGTTGACTCGTCCGTTCCAGGAGATGGCGGTACTGCTAGAGGGGATGCTGCTCATGACTGCGAGTCTGACAGATCAGCCGACCGGCGAAAAGTAGTGCCGCTGATCTCGGCGTCGATTCCGTTCTCACTCACGAACAAAGACCGGCGGCTCCCACTCTTCGTGGCTAAAATACTCACCGACAGATTGCAGCGTCACCGCGGATTCATAAGCTACGGGCAACACGGGCTGGACGGGAAGCGAATCGATCGTACTCGGCGAGTCGGTCGCGATGGGGAGCGACGCGGCTTGAGCTTCACGCTCGGCAAGTCGTTGGGCTTCCAAACCTCGACCGACGGCGTACCCTCCCGCGGTGCCAGCAGCTTTGAGTGCGAGGCCACCCCACCAAGCCACAAAGAACGTGCCGATATGGACGCTTTCGCTGCCCACGCGCGGGCACAACTCGCGGTAGGCCTGCTGCTCAAGGTCCCATTGATCTGCAGTCTTGGCGTACTCGACGACCTCGCGGAAGTTGCGCCGCGCGTGCAGGAACGCGAACCCCGGCGCTCGCGTCACGGCGTATGTCGTGCCGGGCCGGTCGCTTTCGTGCAGTTCCTTCGCCACGGCCGCGGCACTCACCGCATGAACTAACGCGTTTGAGTTGAGATAGAGACTGTTCGTATAGGGGTCGTACTCGGTGCGGGCGAACGCCGCGGGGGGCAAGAGTCGATAGCTGAGCAAACTCGCGCGTCCCGCCGTGTAACGCCAACCTGCGCCGACACGTTCGTTGTGCATGAGTCGATACCACATCTCTTGAGGATCGTAGTGATTGACGTACACGGTCACGTCGGTGAGCTGGTTCTGTTCGAGATACCGCACGAGACGTTCGATCGTGTCGGCCGACACCTCGCGAGGATCGGGCGAGTCCTTGCGAAATGTGCGACGAGGCCAGTCGACAATCCGCGTCAAACGATCGACGCGCGGGTTGGGCGTGCCATGCTTCACGACAATCTGGCTGGTGCCGTAGGTGCGCGGCGTGGTCGCAACCAACGCGGTATTTGCGGGCGGCGACGGAGTGGCACAGCCCACGAGCCCGAGCGGCACGAGCAACGCGATCCCGACGATCCAGCGATACGCGAACATCCGTTGCCCCGGGTACCGCGTGAATCTGGGCTGCTGGATAAACTCTGCAGAAGACAGCGCGTGCCCGTCTACCACGGCGCTTCCATAAGCGACACGATCTGTTGCGCCAGTTGATCGATGATCTTCTGTTGCGACGTCGCCAGGGACTGACCCGCTTCGGGAATCATGAACGTCGGCTGATCGACGGTCGCAATCGACGTGGGAAGCGGAATCGACCGCGATTGCAGCTGGGTGCCGCGACGGTCGGTCCACACCACTTCGACGCTATACGTGAGGTTGATGCCACGCGGTTCGGACGTGGGAGCGACGAGCACCGTCCCCTTGTATTCCGACGTGATCCGGCCGGTGAGCGTGCTATCGGCTCCGACGGAATCGACGACCTTGAACGGCGTTTTCAGTTCGATATCCCGCACGACCGCCTCGGTGAGCCGTTCACCCAAACCTCGCCGGAGCGAGACCGATTCAAACATCGGCACATGCACCGTGCGAATCTCGGGCGGATAGAGTGTGCCGTTGCCAAAGCGATAGGCACAGCCCGAGATGAGCCCGGCTGCGAGCGCTACCGCGCTCAGGATCAAGCCCGCGCGGCCGATGGTCGATCGCGTCCCGCGACGCGCGGCCTCCAGCGAGCTGACCATGGTTTAGTACACTCCCTTGGAGCGATCACGTTCGCCGAATACCTTGCCGATCCAGCCGAAGTAGTTGGGCGGCTCGGGCGGCTTGTCCTTGGTCTCGACCAAGCGATCGCGGGCCATCTGAGCGATGGCGGTCTCGGGATAGCGGTCGGCGACGAGTTGATAATAGTGTCGGGCCGCACCGTAGTAGCTGCGTCGGTAGTAA
This sequence comes from Planctomycetaceae bacterium, assembly GCA_016794255.1. Taxonomy (GTDB): domain Bacteria; phylum Planctomycetota; class Planctomycetia; order Pirellulales; family PNKZ01; genus JAEUIL01. The sequence goes on from JAEUIL010000060.1 coordinate 8,961, forward strand.
TACTCGCCGTTCTCGAAGTCACGCTCAGCCTGCTGCAAGCGAATCTTGTTCTGAGTTTCGAGCAATCGCGCTCGCTCTTCGGGCAGTTGTTGGGCGAATTGCTTGACCGTGGTGTCGGCGAGCTTCTCGGCCTCGTTGAGCGGTGTGGCGTCGTATTGCGAGCCTTGATACGAATTCATCCGGCTTTGCAGCCCGAGCAAGTGTGCCTGCGGCTGATGCTCACTCTTGGCGTAGTCTTTGCGAAGCAGATCGTAGTGATACGCCGCGTCTTCGTACTTGCCATCGCGAAAATACGTGTTGGCCGTCGCCATGATCGCATCGTCGGCCAATGGACCAGTGGGGTCGTTGAGGCGAATGCTCTCGTACACCGCAATCGAGTGACCGGCGGTGTCCCAGAACGGGCGCGTCTTATCGGTCATATTCGGAACATAGTTGTAGACCTTGCGGCCTTTGTCGTCCCAATAGCGACCGACGGCGTATTGCCGTTGCATGACTTTGTCGAGATAGCGCGAGTTCTCGTACTTCTTGAGCAACTGGGCGTACGAGTCCGACGACTTCGAGTAACGATCAGCAAAGAACTCGCTCTCAGCTTGCATGAACATCGCGTCTTCTTCGAGCGGCGAGTCCGGAGCGCGGCGGGCGGCTTCTTTGTAAAGCTTAGCAGCCGCGTCGAAGTTCTTCTCTTGGAACTGTTGGTTCGCTTCGGCGAATTTTTGCTTGGCAACGCTCATGTCGGGGCCCATGCCGACGGCCGAGAGTGCCGAGTTCTTTATGCTCGACGGCTTGAGCGATTCGGTCGCCTTTTCCCACCAACTCTTGCCCATGTCGGTCGAGGCTTTGCCGATCGACACGCCGCCGGTCGCGACTTGGTTGCTGGCTTGCTGCTGTTGCTGCTCGAAACTCGCCGGCACCACCGGGTTCGTCCCGGGAGCCGTGTTGCCCGCGATGCTTGTCGACGCGGGGACTCGATTGCGCGCGATCGGTTGAGGGGGACGGATGACGGCAAACGGATCGTTGCCGCTCGCCGGACGTGTCATTTGACAGCCGGTCGCGAGCGCAAGCGCCGTGATGATCGTCGCCGTGGGGCCCGAGCGAATTATCATGTTGAGCACGACATCCATGTCGCAAAGGTCCATGTTGACCAGCCGGTGACCGCCGTCAGCTGGCTAAAACTCCGAGGTATTCATGCATGCGTGGACGTCTTCCCAGCAGGTGGCTGAGATACTGATTCAACACGCCGCGCACTTCTCCGTAAGCACGTCGGTCAGGCTCGCCGCTTGGCCGTTTTTCGTCGCTTTGGGCGTAGTCACGCAGCATTTGCCACGCGGCTCCGCTCAGCGAGACGACCTTGGGCTTGCCAGGTCGACAACGCGCACACAGCACGCCGCCAGCCAACATGCCAAACGCCACGCGTCCCGAGCCGTTCATCTCAGTACCGCATTCCACACACTGATCCAACAACGGCAGATGTCCCAACACGCGCAGTGCCGACAGCTCGAAACTCATCAGCACACTCGAGACCGGCTGGGGGCCAGTGTCGAGCGCCGCCAATGTTTCGCAAGCAAAGTCGAACAACTCGGGATGAGGATCACCGTCGTCGGTCAATTCGTCGAGGAGCTCGGCGACATAGTAGCCCGCATACAGACGAGACAGGTCACGGGCCGCCGCACGAAATCTGCGTTCCAACTTTGCTTCGGTCAGCAGATCGAGCGCATCGGACGATTTGCGCAGGAACACTAATCGAGACAGACAAAGCAGGTCAAGTGCAGACTCGAACGGCCCTTTGAGCCGCCGCGCGCCCTTCGCCAGACCATGAATCTTGCCAAAGTCACGCGTGAATAGCGTCGCTATCACGCTCGTCTCACTGAAGTCGACAAGGCGTAGCACCAGTGCTAGTGACTTCTCGGTGGACATGAGAGACGAATGACAGCGGTAAAACCGCTAGCGAGAAAGGAAGAGAAGAGATGAAACACGGAGAGCACAGAGGACACGGAGAACGCACGGAGACAGCATGACAATATTCTTAATCGGCATCCATCACTGCTGGCTTCTCTCGATATGAGTTCCCCGAGAAGCAATCACACCTTCGTGCTTTCTCTGTGAACTCCGTGTTAACCTGCCTTGATTACCGGCCGGTTTCGCGTTTGGCGAGTTTGTCACGTAGTTGCGCCGCTAGCTCGTACTGTTCCTGTGCGACCGCGTCGGCCAGCTGTTCTTGCAGCGTGCGACCGATGCTGTAGTGATCGCGGAGTGTCTCGCGCAGCTCGTTGAGGCGACGGACAAGTTCGTCTTCCTCAAATGCCGCCTCGGCATCTTCATCGTCTTCGGCGTCGTGTTGATACGCCTGCCGAATGCGATCGAGACCTTTGTTCAACTCTTCGATCGCCGCCTCGGGACCGTTGTCCTCTAACTCGGCCAGCGACATGGCCTGCGTGCGATGAAACAGGACAAAGACTCGATATTGCTCATGCGACGCGGTCCAATCGTCATTCGGCGAACAACCGCGCACAAAGTCCATCATCGCGAGACTGTGATCGGCATCGAGCACGGCGCTGCGAAATTCACGAAGTGCCAGCCAACACAGCCGACGTTGATAGAACTGTACGAACTCGCGATCGACTTCGGCACATTGCTCGTCGGTCAACATGAACGCTTCACCGAACTGTGCGGCCAGCGCCTTGACGTGATCGAAGTAAGTCGGCAAACCACCCGGCTGATCGCCGTCGGGTCGGTTCGTGGTTTCCAACTGAAGCAAACCCATGTCGAGACGCATCTGCAACACGGAGCGACCGTCGTTGCCGCGCACGAGGCGAACGCTGATCTCGCCGGGCTCATACGGCCACTGCCGCAGTATCGCATCGATGTTTTTTCGTATCCGACCCATACAACTCCATTATACTTCGCGATGCCCTCAAAGCCATGGCTGGGCAAGGCGTGACCCGGCAGCTACCCATTTCGGCGAATCGGCAACTTATAGGCGAAACGCGCGTCGACGGGCCTCGACGACCATTTGCTCCGCGGCCTGGGGCGTATCGGCCAAGGCGGTCAGATGTCCCATTTTGCGACCCGGCCGTGCCTCAGCCTTGCCGTACAGGTGCAGCTTGACGTTGGGCAAGGCACACGCCGCAGCCCAATCGGGTTCGCCCTGCGACCAGCCATCCCCGAGGAGGTTGGCCATCGCCGCCGGACGTAGTAACTCGGTCGAACCGAGCGGCAAACCGCATATGGCCCGCAGTTGCTGTTCGAACTGGCTGGTCACGCTGGCATCGAACGAAAAGTGTCCCGAGTTGTGCGGTCGCGGCGCGAGTTCGTTGATCATCAATCGCTGATCGCGGGAGACAAAAAACTCGACGCACAGGACGCCGACCACATCCAACGTTTCGAGCACCGCATGGGCAATCGCGATCGCCTCGCTGGCAACCTTCGGAGAAACGAGTCCGGGAGCGATGGTCACATCGAGAATGTGATTCGCGTGACGATTCGTGACCACGCCGAAGTCGACTACCGCCCCATCGACGCCACGCGCCGCGACGACCGAGCATTCTTGTTCAAAGTCGACAAAGGCTTCGAGCACAGCTTCGCTGCCGTTGAGTTGTTGCCAGGCGCTCGCGGCTTGATCGTGCGACGCGATCTTGACCTGACCTTTGCCATCGTAGCCCCAGCCGGCCGTTTTGAGCACCGCGGGGCAACCGAACTTGTCGAGGGCCGCTCGCAATTCGTCGGCGTTAAGCACGTGAGCGAATGGCGTGACCGGGAAGCCTTTCGAGGCGAGAAACGTCTTCTCACGCAAGCGGTGTTGCGTGATGTGCAGCACCTCGCCACTGGGCCGGACCGGAACCCATTCGGCAGCCGCCGCGGCCGTGGCTGACAGAACGTTTTCAAACTCGAACGTGACCACATCCACACTTTGGGCGAAGCGCCGCACGGCGTCGAGATCGTCATACGCCGCGCTGACTTCGACATCGGCAACTTGACCGGTGGGCGTGTCCGAGTCGGGCGAGAGCGTATGAACTCGGTAGCCCATGCGCCGCGCCGCGATCGCAAACATCCGACCGAGTTGGCCACTGCCGAGGACACCGACCGTTTGGCCGGGCAAGATCGGTCCGCTCACGGCAGCGTATCTCCCAACACGCGATTGGTTTGTGCTTCGCGAAAGGCTCGCAGTTTTTCCCGCAACTCGGGCCGATTGAGCGACAACACGCTAACCGCCAACAGCGCCGCGTTCGTCGCCCCCGCCTTGCCGATGGCCAGTGTTCCCACCGGCACGCCCCCCGGCATTTGCACGATCGACAGCAGCGAGTCGAGTCCTTGTAGGGCGTGGCTTTGCACGGGTACGCCGAACACCGGCAAGATGGTTTCAGCGGCGGCCATGCCCGGCAGATGAGCCGCGCCCCCCGCTCCTGCGATGATCACCTGCAATCCACGTTTCTCGGCCGACGACGCATACTCGGCCAGCCACCGCGGCGTGCGATGGGCCGAGACTACCCGGCACTCATGGGCGACGCCGAACTCGTCGAGCGTTTCATGGGCGTGGCGCATGGTCTCCCAATCGCTCTTGCTGCCCATGATGATGCCGACCAGCGGCGCGGTGGAGTCTGCCATGAAACCAAAACGTGAGTGGCCAGGGATTGCGAAACGTAAGCAAGTCGTAACTTCCCTAACCTAACCGTTTGCTCGCCAATTCGCCAGTCACCCGCGTGTCGAGATGTCGATTCCAGTGACAGCTGCGGCGATATTTTCGTCGTACGCCACGATCGTAAAACCGTCGCGATTATCCGGCGATTGACGTACAATGAAGGGTACCTGTTCGCCTGCCGCTTCTCGTCCGTCAACAACTCGCCTAGGAGTTTTGTTATGTCGCCGACTACCGATCGCCGCCGTTTTCTGCTCACCGCGACCTCGCTCGTGGCCGTGTCGCAACTCGAAAGTATGCCTCTCTGGGCAGCGGATGATCTGGCGGCGAAACGCGAGCAGGCGGCGACCAAGGCAATCGAGTACCTTCGCACCAAGGGGCAAGGCACCGATGGTTCGTACACTCCCGCCACGGGTCCGGCCGTCACGGCGCTCGTGACCACCGCAGTGTTGCGTCACGGTCGCACGGCCAACGATCCGCAGGTTGCCAAGTCGCTCAAGTATCTCGAAGGCTTCGTGCAGGAAGATGGCGGCATCTACCAGAAGGACTCGAACTACCGCAACTACGAGACCTGCTTGTCGCTGGTCTGTTTCAGCGAAGCGAATCGCGATGGACGTTACAACGCGCTGGTCAAGAAGGCCGAGACGTTCGTCAAGAGCCAGCAATGGGACGAGGACGAGGGTAACGAGCCGAGTAGCCCCAACTACGGTGGCGCGGGCTATGGCAAGAGCAAGCGACCGGACCTGTCGAACACCAGCTTTTTGCTCGACGCGCTCAAGGCTGCCGGCAACGGACCGGACGACCCGGCTGTGCAGAAGGCGCTGATCTTTGTGTCGCGCTGCCAGAACCTCGAGACGGCCGCGAACACCACCGAGTTCGCGGCCAAGAATCCCGATGGAGGTTTCTATTACACGCCGGCCGCGGGTGGCGCGAGCATGGCGGGCAAGACCGATCAAGGCGGGCTGCGCTCGTATGCCTCGATGACCTATGCTGGGCTGAAGAGCATGATCTACGCCGGCGTCGGTCCCGATGACCCGCGCGTGAAGGCGGCCGTGTCGTGGATTCACAAGAACTACGATCTCGGCACGAATCCCGGGATGGGCGACGCGGGACTCTATTACTACTACCACACCTTCGCGAAGGCGCTCGACCCGCTCGGCGAAGAGTCGATTGCCGATGCCGCGGGGATGAAGCACGCCTGGCGACCCGCACTGTCGGCCGAACTGGTCAAGCGGCCGCGCGAGG
>JAEUIL010000074.1 GCA_016794255.1 Planctomycetaceae bacterium
GGCGCGGGGCTTGGCCTATGCCCAAAGCAAAGGGGTCGTGCATCGCGATATCAAGCCGGCGAACTTGCTGCTCGATGGCGAAGGCGTGGTGAAGATTCTCGACATGGGCTTGGCCCGGTTCGACACCTCGGCCGACGCGGCCGATCATCAGCTGACGAACACCGGCGCGGTGATGGGAACGGTCGATTACATGTCGCCCGAGCAGGCGGCCAACACCCACAACGCCGACGCACGGAGCGATATCTATAGTCTCGGTTGCTCGCTCTATCGTCTCAGGGCAGCGGAACACATCGACGCAACGATTCAACGTGGCGGCGATCCGGGTCCGCTTGCAGGCGTGCCCGTGTCGATCAAAGATCTGCTTTACGTACGGAACACACGGGTCACGTTCGGTTCAAAACTGTTTGAGCAGAACGTCGTGCGTGAAGATGCCCCAGCGGTCGAACGCTTACGACGGGCGGGAGCCATCGTTGTCGGCATCACCAACACACCTGAGTTTGGCTGGAAGGGGGTGACGGATAACCGCGTGTTCGGCATGACTCGTAACCCCTGGAACCTGCAACTTACCCCCGGCGGGTCGAGTGGCGGAGCGGCGAGTGCTGTGGCCGCGGGCCTGGGGCCGATCGCGATCGGCACCGATGGTGGCGGATCACTCCGCATCCCGGCGTCATTCACCGAACTGGTCGGTTTCAAGCCGTCGCTTGGCCGGGTGCCCAACTATCCGGGCAGCGGTGTCGATTCGTTACGGCACACCGGTCCACTCGCCCGCACGGTGGGCGATGTGGCCTTGGTGCTCGATTCCATCGCGGGTCCCAACGAGCGAGATCCGAACTCTTTGCCGAGTGACTCAGGCTCGAACGACGTTCGCAAGACCTTGGAGACCGGGGTACGTGGTTTACGAGTGGGTTACAGTCCAACGCTTGGCTATGCTTGGGTTGACCCTGAAGTGGCGGCGCTTTGTGCCGATGCAGCCGAGCATTTTTCCGCCACCGGTGCCATGGTCGATGAGGTCGCAATCGATTGGGGCAACTCCTACGACTTGTGGTCTGTTTTCTTCTATGGGGGCATCGCGGCGCGAGTCGCCGGCCTGCCGACAGAACAGGTGGAACTACTCGATCCAGGTTTGCGACCGGTGATTGAACGAGGTCTGAAGCTGTCGGCGGTGGACTACGTCAATGCCTTTGTGGCACGCAACGCGTTCTGGCAAAAGGTGCGTGCCACCTTCGAGCGATATGATCTGCTGCTGACGCCGACGGTGAGTGTCCCACCGTTTCCCCTGGGTCGCAATCGCCCCGAGCTTCCGCCTGGACCCGACGGTGCGGAACTGCGGTGGAGTCCGTTTACGTATCCTTTCAATCTGACCGGTCAGCCGGCGGCCAGCGTCCCGTGTGGTCGTACCTCAAAGGACTTGCCGGTCGGTTTGCAGATCGTTGGGCGGCGTTTTGCCGACGCCACCGTGTTGCGGGCGGCCCGAGCGTGGGAACTGATTCAGCCGTGGGCCAAGCGACGACCGGCGATCTAGTGTAGTGTCTCACGCTGTTGGGGTTTTATCTAGAACGGCACGTGCGCGGCGAACTTTGGCGAGGATTTCGTCGGGCAGTGCTTTCCAAAACATGCCTTGTGCTTGCTCGTTGTGAGCTTCGACGTATTCGACGATGG
>JAEUIL010000054.1 GCA_016794255.1 Planctomycetaceae bacterium
ATCGAAAATCTGGAAATTACTCTCCAGTGCTAGGTGGCCCCCTGTGGGGCGTAGATTTCGCGCGAGCTTTTCGGCCGGAAACGCTGTCCGAATAAGGGTTTCCACCTGCGAGCCGCCTGCCGGGTCAGGTACCATGTCCCGGCTCTTCGCCCCCGTGGCCGAGGGCTTTTCGACGAAGTCACGAGCCCTGGCACGATTGCTTTTCAACTGTTCTCGCTATGTCCCCGACCGCCACCGATGCCGAATCCGCACAAACCACGGTGGATTCACATGCGCCGGTGCCCGGTGGTTTCCGCGAGGTAATCACGCTGGCGATTCCGCTCGTGGCGTCGAGTTTGAGTTGGACCGTGATGAATTTCGTCGATCGCGTGTTTCTCATGCGGCACTCCGAAGCGGCGATGGCGGCGGCGCTTCCGGCAGGAGCCCTGTTCTTCACGCTCATTTGCTTACCGCTGGGAACGGCGTCGTACGTGACGGCGTTTGTCTCGCAATATCACGGGGCGGGCCGAGACCACCGGATTGGCGCGGCCGTGTGGCAGGGAATCTGGCTTAGTCTGCTCGCCGCGCCGCTCATTCTCGCGACCATTCCCTGGGCCGACGAGCTATTCGCGTTGGCTCAGCACACGCTCGAAGTGGCCTCGTTGGAGGCGACGTATTATCGCATCTGCTGTCTTTCAGGACCGGCACTGATCGCGGCGGGGGCGTTGGCTGGCTTCTTCACCGGTCGCGGACAGTCGCAGGTGGTGATGATCGTCGATGCCTTGGCCGCGCTGCTCAACATCGGCCTCGATTACTGTTGGATTTTTGGCTATGCCGGGTTTCCTGCCTGGGGGATGGCCGGTGCGGCCTGGGCGACAGTTGTGGCGCTGTGGATCAAAGCGCTGATTTACTTCGCGATCTTCTTGCTGCCGCGACATGACGCCCATTATCACATCCGCGCCGGCTTGCATTGGGATCGGGCCTTGATGCATCGCTTGATACGCTTCGGTGGGCCAAGCGGCGGACAAATGTTTATCGAGGTCGCGGCGTTCACCGTATTCTTGATGCTCATCGGCCGCCTCGGCAAAACCGAGTTGGCCGCGTCAAGCTTGGCGTTCAATCTCAACAACCTGGCATTCATGCCCGCGTGGGGCGTAAGCATGGCGGCCACAACGCTTGTGGGCCAGTACCTGGGACGCAATCGCCCCGACCTGGCGACGCGTTCGACCTGGACGGCGCTCACGATCACGACCGTTTACATGCTCGCCATCTCGGCCGTCTACCTCTTCGCGCCAGATTTGCTGGCGTCGCTGCATTGGTGGGCCGGCGAGGTCGAGGAAGACGATCAAGTGCGTCAGATGCTCCCCACGTTGCTGATGTTCGTTGCCTCGTACTGCCTGCTCGATGGCATGAGCATCATTTTTGCCGGAGCGTTGAAAGGGGCGGGCGACACGCGCTTCATCATGCTTGCGCATCTGGTCTTGGGTGTGGCGGTGGTGGTTGGCACCTGGGTCGGCATCGCGGACTTCGGCTTGCGACTGTACGGCTCCTGGGCCGTGCTCACGGCGTGGGTGTTCGCTTTGGGACTGACCTTCTGGTTGCGATTCCTCTTCGGCCCGTGGCGGTCGATGCGGGTAATCGAAGAACTTCCACCGGTAGCCGAGTAATCCGTTGAATTGGTGCTGCACGGCGATGGCGAGTGTGTCCGGTTCCTGTCGCGAGTAGTGATGCCTTTTGACTGAATCGTGTGCCATGC
>JAEUIL010000141.1 GCA_016794255.1 Planctomycetaceae bacterium
TGATTGCGGCTTATTGGGGGTGGGGTTAGAATAATCCGATAGTGTCGCGCGACCGACGAACAACCCTCCGGAACCTTGACGGCCCCAGCGGCGTCAAAGGGGTGGTTCGATTGGCGTATCCCGACCGTTCTTTATTCGAGGAGAGGCTGAGATGAGTACTTATGCCACGCGGCGACCTGTGCGCAAACGACGCGATTATGTCGGTTTGTCACTCTTTGGGCTCATCTTGCTCGCGGTCCCGGCGGCGGGTTACGTCGCGTATCTGTTCGTGGTCGATCCGGCCCAGCTCGAGGCGATTGGCCTCAAGCCGTTGCACGCGCAAGCGAACGTCGCACCTGCCGCTCCGGCTGCGGACGCAACTCCGGCCGCGCAGGCGACCACCGTCGCCACGACACCGGCCGTTCCCGCTGCGTCGACTCCGGCCAAAGCAGCGCCCGCCATGCCTGCATCCACGCCGACCCCCACGCAAATCGCCCGTGTCGAACCGCCGGTGACACCGCCGACCAAGGCTGTCGACGTCGCGCCTCCGAAGAAAGGTCCCGGCAAGCCGACCAGTGTGGCTCAGGCCGTCGAGCATATCGGCGCTTCGATTCATGAAGCGCTGAGCATTCCGCGCAAAGTGATGGTGGTGTGGTTGGTCGACGAGTCGAACAGCAACGCCGACTATCGCCGCGACTTGCGCGATGGCTTGGAAAAGATGTACGTCGGGCTCAAGCAAACCAAGCCCATCAAGGACAAAGAACTCGACGAACAACCGCTCTTGAGCGTCGTCGCGGCGTATGGCAAGGACATTCGCTTTGCCACGCCCGAGCCGACTGCCGATGCCAACGAAGTGACCACGGCGGTGCGCGAGATCGTCGACGCCGACAATGGCGAAGAGAACACGATCAAGGCGGTGAGTGAGTCGCTGGGCAAGTTCTTGACCTATCGGACGACGAAGAATCGGCACTTGATGTTTGTGATCGTCAGCGACGAAGTGGGCGACGATCAAGCCAAGGTCGACGAGGTGATTCCGAAGCTCAAGCAATACTCGGTGCCGGTGTACACGATCGGCGTCGTAGCCCCGTTTGGCAGTGACGGCCAAACCACGCAGCTGACCAAACAAGGGGGTGAGATGCTAGGGCAGCCCGACGTAGCGTTTGCCAAGGGTGATTTCAAAGTCATTTATGGCCCCGAGTCGCACGATGTCGAGTGGGTCAAACTTAGCTTTCCGGACGGCGGCAGCGACTTCGATCTGGGCGATCTCGACATGGGCCCGTACACGCTAAGCCGGCTGTGCAGCGAGTCGGGTGGCGAATACTTCGCCCTGCGGACGCGCAAGTACGAAATGAAGTCGATGGCCGACGCGGCTCCGCGAGTGACCGTCGATCGCCCGGCGAACAACGAGGGTAACAAGGACAGCTATTTCGCCGCCCTCGCCGGCGCGGGTGGTAGCGCCGATCGTCCGCTGCCCAAGTTCGAAGACGCGGTTGTGATGGCACCCGAGCCCAAGGCGGGCACCAAGTCCCCCACGCTCAGCATGACCCCGAACTTCAAGAAGTACGCGCCGCTGTATTTGTCCGAAGCCGACTATCAAAAGTCGATTACCGGCAACAAAGCCAAGCAAGCGTTGCTAACAGCGGCGAAGTTGCGTCCTGTGCCGTGCTTGCCGAGCGATGTGATTCTAGCGATCGACGGCGCCGACGAAGGCCGCAAGGCACAAGCGATCCTGCGAGCACAGCGTCCCGCGGCGCTGGTGCAACCGCAACTCGACGAGTTGTACGCCGAGTTGAAGAAGGGCGAGGCCGACTCGGCCAAGCTCACCGAGCCGCGTTGGCAAGCCGCCTTCGATCTGGCCTTCGGTCGCATTTCCGCCGCCAAGGCGCGGGCCGATGCGTACATGTTCCAACTCGCCGCGATTCGCAACGGCAAAGCGGCGACCTCGTTGCAACCGTCGGACGACCCGATCAAAAATAGCGTGGTCGACAAGATGGCGCAGACGGCGCGCGATCGTTTGAAGAAAGTTGTCGCCGAGCACCCCGGCACTCCGTGGGCCAAAGCGGCCGAGCGCGAGCTGCGAGCTCCGATGGCGTTCAAGTTGGTCGAGTAATTCGCCCGCCCTGCGATCCCGAGTTTCGACAGGATCATGAGGAACAGGATCATGAAGAGCGCAACTCATTCATGATCCTGTTCGGCATGATCCTGTTTTGTTTTCTGCGGATGGTTTTCCACGTCATGCCATCTAGTGAAGGAACGATTCATGGTTCGCCGTTGGTTCTTGTCGCTGATCGTGGTGCTCTGCGTTGCTTCGCTAGCTCGGGCGCAAGCGCCTACCGACGGCGATTGGCCGGCATATCTAGGACCTGATCGCAACGGAGTCTCGCGCGAGACGAACCTCAGCACCGACTGGCGTGCTCAGCCGCCGAAGCTCGTTTATCGTGTCCCGCTCGGGGCGGGCTTCTCGTCATTGTGCGTCGTCGGGGATCGCGTCTTTACCCAAACGGCGCGCGGTGATCGCGAGCTGGTCGTGGCTCACGAGGCGGCGACGGGGCGTGAAGTCTGGTCCCGGCCGATCTGCGCGGTGTTTACCGATACCCAAGGCCAAGGCCCCGGTCCGCGCGCGACACCGACCTACGCCGATGGTCAGTTGTTCTGTCTGTTTCCCGGCGGCGACTTGGCGTGCGTGAACGCGGCCGACGGCCAACTGCTGTGGGGCGTCAACATTTTGACGCTCGTGCGGGCCGAGGATCGCGCGCAGGAGACGTTCTTCTGGGGCTTGAGCCAATCGCCGCTGGTCGTCGGCGATCGCGTGATCGTGTGTCCCGGCGGCTCGCGGAATAACTCGGTGATCGGCCTCGATCGCAAGACGGGCCAACTCGCTTGGGCCGGTGGCAGCGATCCGCCCGGCTACGGCTCGCCGATCGAAATCAAGCACAGCGGCGAGACGCAGGTGATCGCCGTCGGCGGTCAATCGCTGATGGCGTTCGAGCCCGCGAGCGGCAAGCCGCTCTGGCGTGCGCCGGTGGGGAACAAATACAACTGCAACTGTGCCACGCCGGTGTTCGTCGACGAGCGGATCTTTTACTCGGCCGCGTATGGCACCGGGGCCACGCTCATCGAACTGACGCATAAAGACGACAAGTGGACGCCCAAGCCGCGGTGGACCAACTTGCAGTTGCAGAATCAGATGTCGACCAGCATCGTGCTCGACGGCCACATCTACGGCTGCAACGGCGATCTCGGCGCGACCAATCTCCGCTGTCTCGATCTGCTCAAGGGGACCGTGAAATGGATCGAGCGTGCGCCGGGCAAGTGTACGCTGATCGCCGCCGCCGGGCATCTCATCGCCCTCAGCGAAGACGGCACGCTGCGCTTGATCGAGGCGAATCCGAACAAATACGTCGAGAAGGGAAAACTCGATCGCGCACTCGCCGCGACGGCCTGGACACCCCCGGCGCTCTCACGCGGCAAGCTCTACTTGCGCGATCGGGCCGAGTTGTTCTGCGTCGATATCCGTGGCAAGAGTGAGCAGAAATAGCGACAGGGCAAGAATCGACAAAATCATGGGAGTACAAAATCATGGAATAGAAAACGGCATTCCATGATTTTGTACGACATGATTTTGTCTTGTTCCGAGCCCAATCGTAGCGGAAGACTCTACTTCGCCTTGATCTTACGCGCTGCGAGCGTTGGATCGCTCGTCAGCGGCAGATGCACCGCTTTGCCGGTCTCGGCAGCCTTGTAAATGCCGAGAATAATCTCGACCGAGCGACGACCTTCGATGCCGTCGACCGATGGATTGCGGTCCTTCTTGATCGCGTCGGCCAAGTCCTGAAACTGCTTGGCGTGGCCGTGATGGCCGATCGCCGTGGGATCGCTCGCGCCGCCACCGCCGCTCTTCCGCTGCGCCATCGCTTCGGCAATCGCCTTGTCCTTCTTGTCGGCCTTGGCGAAGTCCCATTTGACGATGTCTTCTTCCTCGAACGCAGCACTGCCCGCGTCGCCGTGGATCTCGATACGCTTCAGGTAACCCGGATACGCCGCGGTGCTAGCCTCGATCGTGCCGAGCGCTCCGTTGGCGAATCGCAACGTCGCCACGGCCGTGTCTTCGACCGCGATCCGCTCGTGAGCCAAGGTCGCGATCTGCGCACGAATCTCGACCACGGGTCCCATCAGCCACGTGAGCAAGTCGACGCTGTGAATCGCTTGGTTCATCAGCGCACCGCCGCCATCGAGTTCCCAGGTGCCACGCCACTTGCCGCTGTCGTAGTACTGCTGCGTGCGGAACCATTTCACATAGGCATCGCCCAACGTCAGCTTGCCGAAGCGGCCCGAGTCGATCGCTTTCTTGAGCGTCAGGCTTGAGTCATGGAACCGCGAGGGGAAAATCGTGGCGAGCTTGGTCCCGGCCTTCTCGCACGCCTTGATGATTGCATCGCACCGCTTGAGCGTGATCTCGAGCGGCTTTTCGACAATCACGTGCTTGCCCGCCTTGGCTGCTTCGACCGCGGGCTCCATGTGGGCGCCGCTCGGCGTGCCGATCGTGACGACGTTCACCGCCGGATCGGCGAGCATGTCATCGAGCTTGTGATACGCTTTGCAACCCACCGCGGCCGCGAGCTTGTCGGCCGACGCGGGGAACGTGTCGTAGCAGGCAACCAGCTTGCCCCCTTTCACGTCGGCAATTGCTTTGGCGTGAAAGTTGGCGATCATTCCGCAACCGATAATGCCGAATCCGAGTGCCATAGATGCCGATTTCCTGAAGCTAGCAGTGAGGTGAGTGGCCTGAGGCGGCGATTATACGTGCTAGCGAAGGCGACTTAAAGCGGGGAGCCGGGGGGGGAGAAAGTAGGCGGTAGGCGGTGGGCAGTAGACGGTAGGCGCGAAACCGCAAGCGAGCCGCGATCAGTTCTCGTGCTCCCGACCGCTCTCAGTTTTTCTGCCTATTGTCTACCGTCTACTGCCTACTACCCAGCCCGCTAGCACCGTCACTCCCAAATTGACACCGCTCCCGCGATTCCGTTATGGTTCGGGTCTATCGCCTCGCGCCACCGGCCTCACGGCGAGCAAGGGACCTGCTCGTATCCGTACGATGGATCGTCGTCACCACTCACCGCAATCCAAACGCACCCGACCGCGCCTCCGGCGCATCGTCGTTGGGATCGTGTTGGTAGCGCTCGTGGGTTGGGCCTTGCACTTCGGCTTTTGGCGGGCGCAGCTCAAGCGGTTCCAGACCGTGCGCGACGGGGTGCTCTATCGCGTGGCGCAACCCAGCGAGTTCGGCTTCGATTATCTGGTGTCGCGCTATCGCGTGAAGACCGTGCTTAGTTTGCAACTATTCGATTGCAAGCTGCATCAAGATTGGTGCGACTTCGGCAAGGCCGACGGCTCGATGGAGACCGCGTATGTCGAAGCGAAAGGCGTTCATCATCTGCAATGGCCAATGGGCGAAGAAGCGACTTGGCCGTGGCTCACGCCGTGGCAGTTCGGCGAGTATTTCAAGCTGCTCGACGAGCCGCAGAACTATCCGATTGCTGTGCATTGCATGGGGGGTCGGCATCGCACGGGCACGTTCGCAGCGCTGTTCCGACTCGAGTACGATCGCTGGCCGGTCGAGAAGACGTTGGCCGAGATGTACAGCTTCGATTTCGGCCCATCGTCGCCGATGCAAGAACATCAACTGCGCACCTATCTGCCGCGACCACGACCCAACGACGAAGAACTCACGGCACTGCGCAAGTCATTCGGCGCGCTCGTCAGCCCCGAAGCACCGAGCGACTACGACGATTGGATCCACGCCCTGCGGCAACTGCGCAAGCAACCCGCGCTCGTGGCGGCGCTGACCGGTTATCTGCAACAGCAACGGCCCTTTGCGTTGGCGCTGGCCCAGCGGTTGATCGACGAGCCGGCCGAGGCCGCGGTTCCCCCGGCGATCGAAGAAGCGCGACGCGTGTTGGCGCTGACCACGGCATCCGATCACGCTTGGGCGATGGCCGCAGCGTTGATCGCCGACTTTGGCACGCCCGACGATCAACGAGCGCTGCTGGCCGTGCTCAAGGACGAGCTCGCCACGCCGACCGTGTCGCGCCGCTATGCGGCGCTCGTGGCCGGTGTGACGAACCAGTACACGCCCAATCGGCTCGCGTATCTCGAGCCGCTGCTGGACGACCGGCGGCAACGCATCGAGCCCGGCGCGAGTCAGTATCGCTACTGCGACACGGCCGTGGCGCGACTGGCGGTGATCAACAACCAAGAGTTCTTCGCCTGTCAGCCTACCACCGAGATTTGGAACGACGCGGTCGAGACGGCCCGGTATTGGTTCAACCATCATCCCGAGGCGCGACAGTTGACGACGTTGCTGCCCGCGACGGGTCGCAACACAGTCCGCATCGGCACCGGCCGCGAGACCGAAGATCTGAGCCGGCAATTGAAGAAATAGCAATCGTCTGCCGGCACGAACCATTAACCACCAGCCACCAACCACTTCTCCCCATGCTCACTCGCATCTCGCTGGTGCTGCCGGTCTACAACGAGCAAGCGGTCTTGCCGCTCGTGCTGCCGCGCTTGGCCGAGTTGGTCGACCAGTTGCCCGCGCCCACCGAGGTGATCTTCGTCAACGACGGCAGCCGCGATGCGACTCGGGCGATCCTCGCCGAGGCGGCCCGACAATACTCGTGGTTGCGCGTCGTCGACTTCTCGCGCAATTTTGGTCAGCAACTCGCCATCACCGCCGGGCTTGATCTGGCCCAAGGTGACGCCGTCGTGGTCATGGATGCCGACTTGCAAGATCCGCCCGAGGTGGTGCTGCAAATGGTCGAGCAATACCAGGCGGGCTACGATGTCGTCTACGCTCAACGGCTCGAACGACATGGCGAGACTTGGCTCAAGAAGCTGACCGCCACGGCGTTCTACCGGCTGATGACGACCTTCGTGAATCGCGACTTGCCGGAGAACGTGAGCGATTTTCGCCTAATGAGTCGCCCGGTGATCGACGCTCTGCGGCACCTGCGCGAGCAGCACCGGTTCATGCGCGGACTGGTCACGTGGCTTGGCTTTCGACAAACCGCGGTGCAGTTCGTGCGACCGGCCCGAGCCGCGGGCGAGACGAAATACTCGTTCATCAAACTCACCGCTCTGGCGTGGCAAGCGGTCGTGTCGTTCTCGAACTGGCCGTTGCGAGCGGCGTTGCCCGTGGGTGGCGGACTCGCGGCGCTCGGCGTGCTGACGACGATGGTCGCGGGCGTGATGTGGCTCAACGGCGCGGGCAGCGGTCTGGCGATCATCGCCGGTTTGCAGTTGCTGCTCAGCGGCGCGACACTCACGGCCATCGGCGTGCTTGGCGATTATCTGGGCCGGATGTACGACGAAGTACGCGGTCGGCCGTTGTATGTGGTGCGCGAGTTGATCAACTTTCGGCCTGAAGACGTAAAGTCGGCCGAGCGAGCGGTGCTGCCCGCAAATAGCGCCGCGCCGGCGACGTTGCGAGCGGTGCCGCGTGATGAGTGGCGGCAAGCGTCGTGAGCGGAACCGGGTGTCGGCGCGAAACCGCAAGCGAGGGGCGACACGCAGTCAGATAGAGATCAACCACACAGAACCGCTGCGCGGCTCGCTTGCGGTTTCGCGCCGATACCGTCAAACGCCGCGTTACCGCTCTTGCTGCTGACGCACTTCTTGCATCAAGAACATGATCGCCCGGCATTGCTCGCGGATCGCGGTAAGAAAATCGCGTCCGTCGGCGGCGCTCAGCGCGGCGGTGCGATGCCGCTCGAAAACTTTCCAATCGATCTGCCACTTCTGCTGCCGAGCCGTGCCACACACCGGCTCGATCAATTGCGAGAAACCATTGAACAACTCGGCGCTCGGCGTGGCATCGTACGTGCGATGCGGACCGGTACCTAAGTTGGTCATGCCGACCGAGACGCCCGACGCCGCGCCGGAAAAGCGTTGCATCAACGCGACAAACACCGCGGCGAGACTCATAATCAGCGCCACGCCAGCGACCCACGGTTGACCGCCGAACCAGGACAACCCGGCGAGCATGGCCAACACGCCAATCGCGACCCACACCAGCGGATGGACACTTCCGCCGCCGCCACCGGACCACGACAGGTGATGCCACTTCGGATCGACCTGCGCTACACGCGTGACAATCACGGTAATGTTGTCCGGTCCACCGCGGAGATTGGCGATGTCGATCAACACACGCACCGCCTCTTGCGGCGGCAGTGCGGCCAGGATCACACCGATCTCGGCGTCTTGCACCTGTCCGCTGAGTCCGTCGCTGCACAGCAGGAACGTATCGCCGGGCTCGAGCGGAAACGGTCCTTCGAGATCGACGAGCACCTCGGCCGAGGGCCCGAGCGAGCGCGTGATGATGTTCTTCGGCACGAACGCTTCGCTTTCGCTCACGCCACGTTGGGCCATCATTTCCCAAACCAGACTGTGATCGCGCGACAACTGCTCGAACTTATGACCACGCAGCCGGTACAAACGGCTGTCACCGACCTGAGCGCCGACCGCGCCGCGCGGCAAGATCACCAGCGCGCTGCATGTCGTGCCCATCCCTTTGAAGTCGGGATTGTCTTCGCCCGTGTTGTGGATCTTCGAGTTAGCCACCGTCACGGCCGTGCGCAAAGCCTCGGGCGGGGCGGCGTCGGGCATCTTGAAATAGTTGAGCGTCACGGTGTCGACGGCAATCTTGCTCGCCAACTCACCCGCGGCATGCGCCCCCATCCCGTCAGCCACGATGAACAGGTGCCCACGCCGCAGCCAATCGGCCTCGTTCGCGGCCATCTGTAGCCCGAACGAATCCTGATTGTTCGCACGACGTAGCCCCACGTCGGTCATCTCAGCATGTTCGAGAAAGCCTTGCCAATTCGGAACGTTGCGATCCATGACGCGCGAGCCAATCGAAGAAGTAGTGTGGCGCAACGACAGTACGATCTAAAATCGACGATTCACCGCTGCTAAACGAGCGAGCCCACCCATTTTACCGTTGGGAACGACTGTCCACCGGCTTAGCTCCCCATTCTAGCTGGGGTGTCGGCCACAAAATAGCCCGGGCCGACCCCGTTTTTTGGAAACGTTAGTGAGCTACAGGGGATTCATCGTAGCCGAACTCGCCAGAGTTCGGGGGACTCGTCTGACAGGCACACCACCCGAACTCTGGCGAGTTCGGCTACCACGTTTCAAGGGACTCAGCCGCTCGACGCGAACCACCCCGACGCTAGAATCTCGGTATGAATGCAAATCGAGCGATCTGGTTGATCATGGCGGGGGTGCTGGCCTGGGGCGTGTTTCATGCCGTAGGGGCCTACCTGAATTACGCCGAAAACTCGAACCCCTGGCGGTTCGTGATCGTACTCGGCTGTGTGCTCGCCTTCTTGGCGTTTTGGGCCGCGATGTTGGCTGCCCGGTCGGCGCGTCTTCGCAAGCAAAATCAACGTCGGCTCGGTCCCGGCGACGCGTGTTGATCTCGTCCTGTGGGCGGGGAACGGCGTAGAATTTGGTGTGGCAATGGCGGGTGAGTAAGTGAGTCGGTGAGTAGGTAAGTCCAAAGACGACTTACACCACCTACTCACTTACTCACCTACTCACCCTCCTCTTCCCCCGGCAATCCCATGACCGTCTCGCATCTGGCACCCGCGACCCGACCGTCGACCACCGATTGCACCACGGTCGAGAACCTCTCGATTGGTCAGTATCTGATCCGTCGCTTGCAAGACTACGGCATCGCCGATGTCTTTGGCATCCCGGGCGACTACGTGCTCGGGTTCTACTCGATGCTCTGCGACAGTCCGATTAACGTCGTCGGCTGCTGTCGCGAAGACAACGCCGGGTTCGCGGCCGACGCTTATGCTCGGCTGCGCGGAATGAGTTGCGTGTGCGTCACATACTGCGTCGGTGGCTTGAGCCTGGCCAACTCGATTGCCGGCGCGTTCGCCGAGAAGTCGCCGGTGGTCGTGATCAGCGGCTCGCCGGGTGTCAGCGAGCGAATCAACAATCCGCATTTGCACCACAAGGTCCGCGACTTCCGCACACAGCTCGAAGTCTTCGAGAAACTCTGCGTCGCCGCGGTCGAATTGAACGACGCCAACACGGCGTTTCGCGACATTGACCGGATGCTCGACATGGCCGCGCGGTTCAAGCAGCCGGTGTACATCGAGTTGCCGCGCGACATGGTCAAAGTCGTCCCCACGAATTCGCACGAGTATCGTCAGTCGGCCCCGACCACCGATCCCGACGCACTCGGCGAGGCAGTGAACGAAACCTGCCGGTTGCTCAAAGAATGCCAACGGCCCGTGATCATTGCCGGGGTCGAGATTCATCGCTTCGGCTTGCAGGACGATCTGGTTGCGCTGGCCGAAGGGTCGCATATTCCGATCACGGCCACGATCCTCGGCAAGAGCGTCGTCAGCGAGCAACATCCGCTTTACGTCGGGCTCTACGAGGGAGCGATGGGACACGAGGAAGTCACGAGCTTCGTCGAAGAAAGCGACTGCGTGTTGCTCCTGGGCGAGTCGATGACCGACATCAACATGGGGATCTACACCGCCAAGCTCGACCCGGTCAAATGCGTGTTCGCGACCAGCGAGCAACTGCGGATCCATCATCACCATTATCACAACGTCTCGCTCGGCGATTTTATTCGCGAGCTCAAGAATCGTCGGCCGACACCGCCGCAGCGCGTGATGCCGCCGAAACCGAGCGCCGAGAGCACGCGATACACGCTCCGCGCCGACGAACCGCTCAAGATCATGCGGTTGATCAAACGCTTGAACCAATCGCTCGACGATCACACGATCGTGATCTCGGACATTGGCGACGCGTTGTTCTCGTCGACCGAATTGACCACACATGGCAAGACGGAATATATCTGCCCGGCGTATTACACGTCGATGGGGTTCGCCGTCCCCGCCGCGCTCGGCGCGGGGATCGCGAAGCCCGGCATGCGCACGATCGCGATTGTCGGCGATGGCGCGTTTCAGATGACCGGCAACGAGCTGTCGACGATCATCCGTCACGGCTTTCACACGATCGTGATCCTGCTCGACAACAAGGGTTACGGCACCGAACGCTTCCTGCACCCGGGTCCGTACAACGACATCAATCCCTGGCAGTACGCCAAGTTGCCCGCGATCTACGGCGGTCAGCCGGGTTACGAGGTGCGGACCGAAGGCGAGTTCGATCGAGCCTTGAGCGAAGCGTGGAACAAGCCCGGCCTGTCGCTGATTCAGGTGCATTTGCACGAGGAAGACGCGAGCACGCCACTGCGCCGGCTCGCCGAGCGGTTGAGCAAACGGGTGTAAACCGTCCGACGGTGTCTCACGCTGAACGCACGTTCCCGCAGCATTTTCGTTCACAACGCCTCGACTCACGCGAACCGAGATCGGCACCACCCAGGTCGATCTTTACCAGTGGGACCAGCGTAATCGTCTCGTCGGCTTTACGGGCTCGACTGGCATCGTGACCTACGCCTATGATTACCGGAATCATCGGTACCAAACCAATACGGTCGTCAGCGGCACCACGGTCATGAACGACATCTACATCTACGACGGCGATCAGATTCTGACCGATGTTCGGACCAAGCTCACGCTCAATGCTCAGCAACAGGTGACCAACACCACGCTCCAGTTCGGCCGCCTGTACCTCTATGGTCCCGCTCCCGACCAGTTGCTTGCTCAGGAGCTTATCTCGCTCTCGGCATCGTCGGGCGTACCGAGTCAAGTGATTTGGACGGCGACCGATCATCAACAAACCGTCCGTGACCTCGTCACCACGTCCGGGCAGGTGCTTACTACCGTGGTTGGCGGCGCTGTCACGGCGGCCCATTTGACGTACGACTCGTTCGGCGTCCCTAGCCCAACCACGGTCGCCATCAGCACGCTGCTGAACGAACGGTTCCTCTACACCAGCCGCGAATACGATCCGGTCACCGGTCTACAGTACAACTGGAACCGCTGGTACGACCCCAGGGCGAAACGGTGGATTAGTGAGGATCCGATTGGGCTGTCTGCGGGTCCAAATACAAGTATGTATGTTGCGAATTCACCTGCTACATACAGAGATACGACAGGATTATGGCCGACGGATGAACAGCTTTCTGGCGAACGCGAGCTGCGAGACCAACGACGGTTTGGCAATTCGCGACAACCGGATGCCATACTAGTTCCTGATGCGAACGGA
>JAEUIL010000150.1 GCA_016794255.1 Planctomycetaceae bacterium
CATGCCCAATTTGAGCCTTAGGCTGCAACCTCTTGTGCGACGGCAGTTAACGACTTTGACCACTGACTTAAAGGGCCGGAAAAAAGTTTAATTGAAGTCCTGTCACCCCGACTTGAGCGGGTAGGAGGCGGGGTTGCCCCCGGCGTCCTCCTACACCACCGGGCGTACTGTTCCGTATCCGGCGGTACCCGTCGAAGATGCCGACTAATTCCGGTGGTGCGTCGTGATCTTTGCGTGCCGTGTTCATGAGTCACGCAGGGGCCTTATACTCGGCGGTTCCACCGCCTACCTTCCGGGCCTGTTCTGGCATTGCAGTCTGCTGGTCTATGCTCTTGGTGAACATCGAACGCTCGGTGACGACCGCTTCAACAGGTTCGGCCCTTGGCCCGCCAGTATGCCGGTTTTACCCAGTAATGGAGTGGACTACTATGGCCTCGGCTGACTTCTGCCGTCCCTTTAAGCCATCTTGCGATGACTCGAGCCTCTGCGGCAGGAGGGCAGATTTCTCAGGGTAAGACGCGCGACTTTCCTCCCACATATCCGCCGCATATACGCCGGCTCGTTCCGGGTGTCCGTCTCAGAATCGTCGTCTGATTGATGTTTGGTAATTTGGGAAGATGTCGTCGTGCGATCGTCGTCAGCATCCGCCAAACGTGCCGTTCTGTCGTCCCAACTTACCAGCCTGCGAGGAATAACTCGATCGGTTCAATAGCCGTTTCGTTGCCCAGAGTTTGTAGCTTTTTGCTTCGGTTTAACACACCGAGGGGCCGTCGGTTGAGGTGACCGAAGCGCGCAACGAGCGGTTTGGATTCAGAAACTACCACCCGATTTTGCAACTAAACGCGTCGACGGTCGAGGGACGAAGCGCCTATCTCAAAAACCCTTGCCTCATCACCCCAGGCCCCTCTCTCTTCATGGTTGAGGCGAGTCATGAGATATGGACATCGGCCAAATATTTTCTTGCTTCATCGGTCTCTCAATGAGGCTGCCGATTGTTGCGGACCACATCGTCTTGTAGACGTTTGGCGAAAGCCACCAGGCGGGCATGCTGTTTACTCCTACTTCAATTCGGCCAGATACTTGTCGGGATTGGTCAGAAGCTCCTCGCGGCAGCCATCGCAGCAGATCCACACCGATCTATTCTGAACGTCAACTTTCTTGGGCGCACCCATTGTGCCGAGCATTTTTCCCGACACAGGACAATGATGCTGCTTCGCGGCTGACGCAGCATCTGAGGACGTCAGTTTGGCCAACTCCGTCTTCATTTTCTGCATATCGGACGCTTGACGATCGGTTCCGTCGATTGGCGCAGCTGTGCCTGAAGTCGTCGCCGATTCAGGACCGCTTTCCTTAGCTTTGGAGCCGCAACCACTCAAGCTGACGATCAGCATGAGCAAGGTGCAAGTAACAACGAACAGTGCGCGAGTGGTCATGGATTGGTTCCTTTGCAAAGAACAGAGTGGCAACGATATCAGCAGCAATTCAGATCCTCGACCAACAAGCCGATTGTCGAGGCATGTCAATCCCCGAGGTCGACGCTCAATGACGCCCCATCCGCCTCCGTCGAGTCGTCGAGTGAACCGTCGTCGGCGAGTTTGTCCAGGGCCACCAGATTAAGCTTCATTTCCATATAACCGCAGTACAGCACGGGCACGACAAACAGCGAGACAAGTTCCACGAACAATCCGAAGAATACTGGGAGTGCCATCGCTCGGGCCACATCGGCGCCGCGACCCGTGGCGAGCATGACGGGTAACAACGCTGCAAAGGTTGTAAACGCGGTCATCAAACAGGGACGGATGCGTCGCCGACCGGCCTCGACTGTTGCGTCTCGAATGTCCTGCACAGATCGCATGGGACGAGTGACGAATAGCTGCTCCATGTAAGTTGCAATGACCACGCCATCATCTTCCGCAATCCCAATCAGTGCGATCAGTCCGACCCATATTGCCGTGTTCATTTCGATCGCATAGATACCTAATCCGATCATCCCGCCAAAAAAGGCGATCGGGATCTGGGAGAAAATGATCAATGTCAGCGGTAGGTTACGGAAATTGAGATAAATGATCAGAAGATCGAGCAGGATCACGAGCGGAATGATCACGGTCAGGCGGCGATTTGCTTCGATCTGATTTTGAAACGAGCCGACAGGCAGTACCGCGTAACCGGTGGGAAGTGCTAGTGTTCCTGCCGTCTGAGCCTGACGTAGCACGGTCTCGACCGCTTCCACCGTTTCAAGGTCGCCGGCCATTCCTGAGGGAGCAAATGCGATATGTGCTACCAGCCGTGCGTCCTCGCTGCTGATCATGCCTGGCCCCCAGGTTGTATTCATCTTGGCCAGTGTCGCCAGCGGTACGACCTCGCCTGTCTCAGTGACCACAGGAAGACGAGCAAGTTCGTCTATTCTTTCCCGTAAGTCTCGTTGGTAGCGGAGGCGAATGGGATAGCGTTCACGCCCTTCGACAGTTTGGGTTAGATTCATGCCGCCAAGTGCGGTTTCAATGATTTGGTTGACTGCCATAGTCGTCATGCCGTATCGAGCCGCCGAATCACGGTTGATGTCGAATTCCACATAAGGCATACCAAGGACGATGTCGGGGTTGACCGTGCCAGCGTTGACTTGCGGAATTTGTCGAAGGTGCTCGGCAACTTGGCGTGCGGCTGTGGCAAGTCCGTCGAGATGGTCGCCATAGACGCGGATCGCCATCGGCGCCTTGATGCCGCTCTGCAACATGACCACGCGACCTTCGATCGGTTGAAGCGGTGACGCCGGAGTAACGCCCGGCAAAGTGGCGACGGCGTTGATCTGACTCCAGATGTCGTCGATGGTGACGCCATCGCGCCACTGAGACTCGGGCTTGAGCATCACGTAGGTTTCGATCATCACGCCGGGGGCCGGATCGAGAGCTGATTCGGCGCGCCCGATTTTTCCCAGCACGTTCTCGACTTCCGGTATCTCGCGGATCAGCGTGTCCTGCGTCTGCAAGACTTCGAGCCCCTGTGAAAAGCTGGCAGCGGGATAAAGCGTGGGCATGTAAAACCACGTTCCCTCATCCAGCGCAATCCAGTCGTCGGTGCGCAGTCCCGGGAACCGGTGCTTGAGATCCACGTAGCCGGGCAGTTGATTCGGCTCAGCCCCCAAAACACGAGCCGCTTGTTCAAGAGGATAAAGTACCATCGGTAGTCCGAGCCAAGCACCGGCACCAAGCAGCATGATCGTGATCGGTACAGCGAGGAAGCTGAATTTGTGGGCTAACAAAAATCGCAAGACCGGCTCGTAAATCGACAGGATCGCGCGGCTAGTTGGGTTTTCCTCGATGGGGCGTAGCCGTTCGCGTGCCATCCACACGACCGTTAAGCCGACGAGCAACCCCGTCAAACTCGCCGTCACCACAATCGGAAACGGTAATAGGTCGGCGAATCGTGGTCCTGCAAACAGGAATGTGGCTGCTGCGCCAGCAATCCCGGCCATCAGAGCGACAACAAACACCCGTCTCCATGGCCAACGCGAACTATGCAGAAGCAAGCGGCAAAGAGCCGGCACGAGCAATACGGCGACCAGCAGCGCCGCAAACATGGCAAAAGTTTTGGTCCAAGCTAATGGCGAGAACAGTTTGAAATCGCGCCCGGTGAGAAAGAACACCGGCAGAAAACTGACAATTGTGGTAGAGACGCCGGTCATCACGGCCGGCGCCACTTCATACGTGGCGTCGATGATTACTTCCGTGCGACTGCGCGGATCGGTTGAGGAGCCGACGTCGGGGAAATCGGTTTGCTCGGTCGTTCGAGCCTGTCCCCATTCGACGAGATGTTGATAAATATTCTCGGAGATAATGATCCCCAGATCTGCGACTTCGCCGATCGCAATCGCGATCCCTGCGAGCGACATAATATTGGCGTCAATCTGAAACCAACGCATTCCAATGAATGACATCAGTACTGCCATCGGCAACGTGACGGCCACGATCAGACTGGCACGGAAGTGTAGCAGGAACAGCACGATCACCGCCGCTGTGATGACTAATTCCTCTTGCAGCGACTCTGTCAGGGTCGCGACCGTCTCATTGATCAATCCGGTACGGTCGTAGACGGGAACGACTTTGACACCCTTAAGTCCGGGCTCGATTTGCTGCAACTTTTCCCTAACGCGTTCGATAACCGCGCGGGGATTTTCGCCGAACCGCATCACGACAATGCCACCGACGGACTCTCGACCGTTGAGATCAATTGCACCGCTACGGAAATCGGGGCCCAATTGCACTTGCGCCAAATCTCGAATCCGCACCGGGACACCGTCTCGCGAGACTACGACAGTCTTTTCAATATCCTCTAGGGCTTGTCGCACATCCTTGTTCTGACCGATGAAGCCCCGACCGCGAATGACATACTCCATGCCGCCCGACTCGACTGTCTTGGCCCCCACATCAATATTGGAATCCTTGACGGCGGCGATCAAACGATCCAAGGGGATCTCATGGAAACGGAGTGCATCGGGAGCGACCTCAATCTGATACTGCCGCACATAGCCGCCCACGCTGGCAACTTCGCTGACGCCTTGCACCGATTGCAGTTCGTACTTGATGACATAGTCTTGCAGCGTTCGCAGCTCCGCGAGATTCATGCCGTGCGGACCTTCTAGAACGTAATAAAAGATTTGCCCCAGCGCCGTTGCATCGGGACCAAGCGTAGGTGTCACTCCTTCGGGCAACGACGCGATCGCCGTTCCCAATCGTTCCAGCACACGCGATCGTGCCCAGTAAAAATCGGTTCCATCAGCGAAGGTCACCTGCACAAAGCTATAGCCGAACATGCTTTTGCCGCGTACGCTCTCGGCGTGGGGAACGGTTAGCAGGGCGACCGACAATGGGTAGGTGACTTGATCCTCAACGTCCTTAGGCGAGCGCCCGGGCCACTCTGTAAACACGATCACTTGGTTTTCGCCAACGTTGGGTATTGCGTCGATCGGAACATTCTGAGCGCAATAGCCGCCGAACGCGGCTACAATAATCGCTCCCAAAAGGGTCAGAATCGGCTGACGCACACAAAAGCTGATTAAGGCTCGCAACATTATGGGGCCCCCGTTTTCAGCGGATTCGTCGGGTTGTGCTGATGAGGCGTCTCTTTCTCTGGCGTCGCGTCGCTGCGGGCTGGAAACTCCCGGACTTTTTCACCGCATCGGAGCATTTGGCTGCCATGGTAAGGATTCAGCAACTCGGCATTGGGCTGGAGCCAATCTCCACCCCCGCCAGGAACCATCGAACAAAAAAAGTGCGTGAAGGAGCCCTTCGCATCTGAACCGCGAACCTGGGTAGCTAGAGTCACCACGGCGTGACTGATCGGCTTGAACTCTTTCCTCGCCCCGGTAAGTTCCAGATGATGCAGATGTTCCGATCGCTTAGCGATCTCTTGCAGTAGCTTCTTGCTTGCTTCAGAGAACGTGGCCTCGAGCGCGAGTTGGCCAGACGTTTGATGCAGAGACTGAGCCGCGTTAGCCGGGGGCGGTTGGTCGGCGGCTAACGCCTTTTGGACCGCGAAGTAGGCGTTATAGAGTTGCTCTAGCTTGGCACCTACTTCGCCAACCACAGGCATAACCGCGTACTGTTCAAACGCGAGCGGTCCTTTTCGTTCCTTGCTCTTGGTGATCGCTACCGCGGGGTCGATAAGACTTGGCTTGCCGGCCAGTTGCATTTGTGAGTCGATCAAAAAGTTGCCGGCAGTGGCGACTCGCTCGCCTGCCTTCAGCCCATCCAAGATGACAATCATGTCGCGCAGGATGGGACCGATTTTTACGGGCCGAATCTCGAACCGACCAGGTTCGGTTTCGACATAAACAATGCTATTGCTGCCGGCCAACAACACGGCCGCACGGGGAACAAACAAGGACAGTGGCTGCGGGACGGGTGTTGCGGTAAAGCCGTACCGCGAGGTCGGCACTAAGTCCATACCACAGATCGGGCATTTGCCTGGCTCTGAGCGGACAATCTGCGGATGCATAGGACTGATCCACTTGCCCGCCAAATCTTCGTCGAAGACTTGTCCTTGCGGTCCGATCGGCAGACGGATGCGCGCTTCCGCGTAGTCTCCCGGCCGCAGACGCCGCCCGTCGTTGAGTAATTCGACACGCACGCCAACGGATCTCGTTTTCGGATCGACCGTTGGATCAATGAAGGCTACTCGACCAACGAGTGGTTCCCCGGGAAGGGATTGAATGGTTGCTTCAACACGCTGTCCAAAGCGGATTCGGCCTGCATCCTCGGGAAACAGTTTCAGCATCAGCCACACCGTGGAGAGCTCTGCAATGCGATAGATCGGATCGCCGGCTTTGACGTAACTTCCCTCGACCACTAGCTTCTCGATGACGGTGCCACCTTGTGGGGCATAGATCGTGAGCCGTGATTGAGCCTGTGCCGATTTCTCTAAATCAGCCAGTTGCGAATCGGTCATCCCAAACTCGCGTAATCGCTGACGCGTATTGGCCGCTAATGCTTCTTGTGCTGGTCGAACTGCGGGCAACCCGCCGGAATCGGCCAACGTCCGACGGGCCTCGACGTATTCGACCTGTGCGGCATAGAGCTGGGGGCTATAGAGGACGGCAAGATGGTCCCCTTTCTGAATATCAACGCCTGTGTAGTCGGCGAACAGCCGCTCTAATCGACCGTCGATGTAAGCGGCGATGGTCGCTTGTCGGCTCTCATCGACCGCGACGGCACCAACGGTTTGAATCGTCGCCTCAATAGGGCCGCTTTGTACCGCGACGGTCTGTATGTTCGCCAATCGTCGTTGCGCGGGTTCGATTCTCACGGCCAGTTCGTCGAGGCTGGCGTTTCCGACACTCGAAGCCGGAACCAACGCCATTCCACAAATCGGACAGCGACCGGGGGTGGGTTGCCGAATCTGCGGATGCATTGGGCAAGTGAAGATCGTTCCCGCCGCAACAACCTTGCCCCCCGGCTGCTCTCCGTCCTGAGTTCTCAGCCAGCCCACTCGTTGGGCTAGGCCGACAATGATGATCAAGATCACGCCTGCCGCCAGAAACATTCCCACCGGGAGCAGTCGTGCGCCAATGATGTGCAGGCGACCGGGTAACGGAGTTGGAGCAGCCACGGAAGGTGTATTTGACGTCGATGACGGTGTGGACATGTCGACCCTTTCTCAACAGTTCACGGGCCCCCGGAGGAGCATCGTTCGTAGAATGAAATGACACGCGATCGCCCGAAGTGGGCTGAACAAGAAGCTACGCTTACGCATCGCCCATCATGGCATACCATAGGGACGAGCAGTCAGCGCGCAACGGTGGCGCATTGCACCGTCAAATCTGCCAGATGCAGAAGCGTGCTTGAACGGACTGCGACGGCGGGATGGAACAACGATCGATTCCGATCAGCTTCGTGAGCTCGATTGCACAATCAGCCACTGCCGACAACCGATCAACAGGTACGACCATCCATTCGAGCAGTCGCTTGCCGGCGTTAACCGGTACAGAAGCTGGCTGAGATGGAGTGTCACCGCGGGAGCAACTGCACACCCGTTTATAAGTGGCTTTGCTACAACAGCACCCGCGAGACTTCTGGCAGTGGATGCGGACGGCAGATCGACATTGATCAGCGCACGCACGTAAGGAGCCACCGCCCGCCACGAGGAGCGCCGCTGTCAGCCACAGCGTCGTGAAACTTTTCAGATATGGGCGATTCGTAAACATGGCGACACCCAGAAGCTTCTTCGAGTATCTCCGATGGTCGCCCGAAAGTCTATGCCTTATCGATTAATGGCAGTTCTAGGTAGCACTTAAAACTCTGTCTGAGCCCCCAAAACTGGGTCCGATATGGTGGTGTAACCAGCGACGCGGGCGGCTTGTGCTTGCGATTTCTTGCAGACATTGGCCCGTGGCGTCCTACCACTTGGAATAACTGCGCCACTGCCGTTTAAGGTTGAGTCGGCTCGGATACTGTCGTTAGCTCGACTCCGATAGCCTGACGGATGCGAGCCAGTGTCGTTGCATATTGCCCTAACGCACGATGGTATCCCAGTTCTAGGTTCAGCAGCGTGCGATAGTTCCGGATCACGCGGTCGAACGTCACACTGTTATTGATAAGAGACTTTTGGTCAGCCGCGAAGGTTTGGCGGGCTTGGGGGAGTATCGACTTCTCATAGAGTTCCACGGTTTGATGGCTAGCTCGTGCTTGTTCCCACAATTCTCGAAGCAAGGCATCAATCCGAAGTGCCACCTCCTCTTC
>JAEUIL010000176.1 GCA_016794255.1 Planctomycetaceae bacterium
AAGCGAGCGACAGGCGTTGCTCGGCTCGTCGATCGTTTTTCTTTACAACCTAGCGATCATCCTCACGCTTGCGGTTTCGCGCCGCTTACGGATCATTCCCCGATCGCGCGCCCCGGCTTGATCGCCAACCAGCACAACGCCGCAAGTCCATACAGACTGGCGAACATGCCGAGCGCCACCGTCCAACTCGTCGCCGCCACGAGCTTCGGTAGCACCCACGGCAGCGCCATCGCGCCGAGATTGCCCGCCATGTTCATCGTGCTGAATACGGTCGCCAAGTGCCGGCCTCCTTTTTCGATCGAGACCGCATAGGCCGCGGGTCCGGCGAGCGCGCCGAAGAACTGCCCGATCGAAATCACGATCACGGCCAGCGTCGCACTCGCGATGCCATACGAACCCAAGATCAACACGGCACAGATCGTCAGACTGATGATCGATACACCCTGATACGCCACGCGATGACTGCCGGTCTGTCGCAGCAAACGATCGGACACGATGCCACCCAGGAGCGCTCCGCACATCAACGCCAACTGCGGCAAGCTGGTCAGCCAACCCGAGTCGGCCAGCGTGACCCCGCGGGCATCTTGCAGATACGTGGGAAACCAAGTGCCGTAGAACACCTGACCCGCAGCGCGAAAGCATTGCTGGAAATACAAGAAGATCAAGGTCGGCGTGAACAGGATCGTCAACCACGGCGTCGGCCCGTGGACGGTGTCGACCGTCGCTGCGGAGGTGGGCGTCTCGCTGCCGTGGATCAACGCTCGTTCGGCATCGTTCACCGACGAATGCAACTCGGGTCGGCTGCGATAAAAGATCGCGAACAAAATGGACCAGACGGCGGCAGGAATCGCGAACAGAGCGAGTACCGATCGCCAGTCGAGCGGCCCGAGCA
The DNA here is from genome assembly GCA_016794255.1 of Planctomycetaceae bacterium. Classification (GTDB taxonomy): domain Bacteria; phylum Planctomycetota; class Planctomycetia; order Pirellulales; family PNKZ01; genus JAEUIL01. The sequence goes on from JAEUIL010000176.1 coordinate 893, forward strand.
AGTAACCCGCGACGCCCGTGCTGATCGCGCCGCCGAGACTCATGCAGGCTGCCAAGATGCCCGAGGCCGTGGCTCGCTGCGTGGCCGGAAACCAATGCCGGATCGCCGAGATCGCACAGGGAAACAATGCCGCCTGACAGGCACCCACCAGCAACCACGCGAACCAAGCGAGTCGCACGTCGTAAACCGACGCCATCAGCAGCATGGCCAGCGTGCCGATCAGACCGACGACCGCCATTGTCGCCCGGGTCCCCCACAAATCACGCAACAGCCCGCCGGGTATTTGAAACAGGGCGTAACCCAAGTAGAAGGCGGCGGTGATCGCGCCGAGCGCGGCTGGTTCGAGATCCAGGTCCTCAGCCAACGGCTCTTTCAGCACGCTGATCGAGTTGCGTTGCAGATACGCGATTGCCGCGATGACACAGAGCCACGTCAATACCCGATAGCGAATGCGCGACGGTCGTGCAGCGGGAGCAGCGGTCATGGCAGCGGACGACGACACGGCGCGGGCTTAGGGTTCATCCCAACAAGAGTACCCATCACGCTCCGCGTGATGAGCGCTGTTACAGACTCGACACAAATGATTCTCGACGAAAGCTCATCCAAACCATCTTCCGCCATCACGCGGAGCGTGATGGGTACTATGCTCGACAGACGCTCTTAACCTCCGCCCGCCAAACGTTTGGCCGCGGCGACAACCTGCTCGTTGAGCCAGTCGCCGTAACGGAGCGTCGCGTCGTCCGGGGTCCACGTGGCGCTGCGGACATGAATGTTGTCGTCATTCAACACCCCGCGCGCCCGCAATAAACGTTTCTCAATCCAGTTGAACAACTCGGAGCTCTGCAGCGCGAACACGACCTGCGGCAACACGACTTGAAACAGTTCGAGTGCAGCTTGCTGTTGGCCGGTGTGATACCGCTTCCAGATTTGATTCAACAGATCCGACACGCCCAGGCCCGGCATCAGACCGCAAATCCCTGCCGGCATCAGTTCGAGCATGAACATCCCGCCCCAACCTTCGAGCACGCCGATGCGTCCGTCGGTGGCTGCGATGATCGCGCGAATCTTGCCGCTCATCAACGACTCTTCGAGCTTCAAGTAGCGGAAGTTGCCGCAACTGTCGGCCAGCTTGCGAGCAAACTCGCCACCGACCGTCGGTCCGCCGGGATTAAAATCTTGCACCAGCACGGGCAACTTGACCGCGTCGCAAATCGTCCGGCAGTACGCCAGCAGATCGGCCTCGGGCAGGGCGAACAAACGCGGGATCGCAAATGAAATGTAGTTCGCACCCAACGATTCATAGCGTCGCGCCAACTCGGCTGCGTGGCGAGCGCTGGGATGGTTGGCCTGCGCCATCACGCCCAACTTGCCGCCCGCCGCCGCGATGGCGGTCTCGACGCAACGTGCCCGCTCGGTCTCGCTGAGCTTGTAAAATTCGCTGGCATACGCGGGCAAGCAGACCGCCGGCAGGCCGCTACTTTGGGCGAAATGCACGCAGCGCGTGATGCCGTCGAAGTCAATTTGCTCATCCGAGCGAAACGGCGTGGGGATGATCGGCACAACACCGGTCAATGCGGGGGCGGCGGTCATGGCAGGGGCTCCTGGCGGGTGAGCGGTGAGTATAGAACACGTGACGAGCCCGTGCCAATCAGGTTGTCGCGTGTTGGTTGGCAATTCGTCTCGCGGGATGTT
>JAEUIL010000188.1 GCA_016794255.1 Planctomycetaceae bacterium
TGAAACACGAGTTCATCTCGCGCTCGGGTCACGTTGCCTTGGCCGTTGTTCGCGAGCAGCTGCGCGATGCTGCCGCCCTCGATGGCCTTGGGCAACTTCTTCGTGTCGAGCCCGGCCCACTCGGCGAACGTGGGCAGAAAGTCGTAACCGACGACGCGCTCGTGGCACCACGAGTTGGCCTTCACGCCGGGTCCCCGCACCATCATGGGAACGCGAATGCCCCCCTCGCGCACGTCACCCTTGCCGCCATTGAGCCCGCCGTTCCGCTTGCCACCGCCGGAGCCGTTGTCAGACGTGTAAATGACATACGTGTTCGCGGCCAGTCCGAGCTTGTCGATCGAGGCCAACACACGCCCCACGCCGGTGTCGAGATCTTCGGTAATCGGCGCAACGGAGAACTCTTTCGATTCTTTGTCACCCACGAGCTTGGCATACTTGGCCTTAGTCGCCTTGAGTGCATTGCCTTGGGCGTGCAGCGCGTTCCACGAGAGTTGAATGTAGAACGGCTTGCCGGCCTTGTGAGCTTTGGTCATGAACTTCTCGGCTCGCTCGGCCATGCCGAAGATGTCGACCGGATTGGGGTCCGCGAACTTGAACGCCTGTTCGTTACCGGTATCGCCATCGCTTTCGTGGTAGCCGTGATGCTCGGGTCCGCCGCCGGCAATGTGCCACTTGCCGTAATGAGCCGTGAGATAGCCCGCCTGTTGCAACAGTTCGCCGATGGTCACCTCCTCACGAGCGATGCTCTTGATCAGACGTGGTTCGAGCAAGCGGTGTCCCGGCTCGGCGGGGGCGGCTTTCGTCCAGTGTAGTGCCGCGGGACTCCTGCCCGTTTGCAGGCTGATCCGCGTCGGCGAGCAGACCGGCGCCGGGGCATAAGCCGCCGAGAACCGCATCCCCTGAGCAGCGAGTTTCTCTAAGTTCGGCGTCTGAAACAGATCGCTCTTTGACGCTTTCACCTCAGGATGCATCGCCACCGACGTGCCGCTCCAGCCTTGATCGTCGGCCAACATCAGAATGATGTTCGGGCGATCAGCAGCATGAGCGATCGACGCGGTGAGGATCGCGATGAGAGGGATGGCGAGTTTCATGGGAAGGCGGGTTTTGTGTTTGGTGTTTCGTGTTTAGTAAAGAATGAAGGGTGATCGTGGATTGGGGACAATAGCGTCGTGGTTGATTCTCTTGGCCGCTGCCAAACACCAAACACGAAACACCAAACACTTCTTCTCACTTCCTCGACGGTCCTTTGCCTCCCTTGCCTTTGCCACCCTTGGGCGGACCAGACGGCACTACGTTGTTCAGGTTCGTGAAGTCGGGCCGGTCTTTACCGTCGGGCGACTTCGCGACCTGGTGGCGGAAGATGACCGTGTTGTCGAGTTCGATATCGTCGGTCCAGATGAACTTGGCACCCCTGAAGTCGGCATCAAAATACGGCTGCTTCGGATCGACGACTTCCTCGGCATACTCTTTCGCGTTCGCCCAAGAGCTGTCGTCGAAATCAACCGCGTACCAGTTCTCAGGGATCGGCAGATTTTCGACCCGCGGGTTCTTGGTATCACCGTTGATCGGGCCCGACGAGAATTTTTTCGCCTTCCAACTCGCGTTCGTTACGGTGCCGTCGCCAAACTTGAGAATGAAGCCCGCGTCGCCGATGTTCGTGTTGGCGTACTCCATGCCGGTTTTGGGGTCGGCGTTGTCCTTGGCCATCACGGCGATCGTCATCGGATAGCTGGGCAGAATGTCGACCGACACGACGTTGTGCGGAATGAACTTAATCGAGTCGACCGCTACGAGTTCGCCGTTGACATAGAGCATGAACCAGTTGTCGGCGTACATGTTGGCCTTGATCGTGTCGGCCATCTGAGCTTTACGCAGTCCGCTGCCGCCCCCTGCGCCAGGCTGCGCGATCGCGTAAACACCCAAGATCGAAGCCAGCGCCGCAGTGGCGAGGCACAACGCCTTGGGCAAGCGACTCGATACGGTGAGCTTCGTCATGCTGTTTTCTCCAGGAATCCACCGTCACGCTGGTCGAGGGCTATTCCCACTCGATCGGTCGGGCGGCGTCGTGGTAGTGGTCGTGTTGAAAGAACGTCTCGCCCAAATCACGCTGCTCGACCAATTCGAGCAACAGACTCCGAGCGCCCCCTTCGTCGGGCGGCAGACCGCGGAGCTCGATGCGATGAGCGACGCCCGTCGTGTCGAACCAGATCCGCACTTCCTCGGGCCCGCGATGTTTGGCGGCTCGCTTGATCGCCGTGAACCGGTGCCATTCTTTGGTCGCCGTGTCGGTGTCGTAGACCGGTGCGAGTTCCAGCATGTAGCCTCGGCGCAGTTCGTCGAAGCCGGCGCTCATGTCGACAAACGGCAGCTCTTCCTTCTCGCCGGGCACGGCTCGACGGAAGCGGCGGAGATCGCGACTGACATGAATCGGCCCCTTGGGCGGCACCGCCCAACCGATCTGGCCATCGCAGCCGGTGACGAATCGCGTGCCGTTGCCGAATTGACGAATGAGCACAAACTTGTCGTGGCCCCGCACATAAAGCTCGGCACCATCCACGCCGGGCTTGCGACCATTCGCGCCCGAGAAGACCAGCGGTTGCTGGCCGCTCGGGCCGTGATCGGTGACTCGCACGCGATAAATCCGATCGATGGGCAGCTTGGCCGATTCGATGATCTTTTCCAAAGCGACGACCGCGGCCGACGCCGACGCCGGACCGTGACGCTCGATGAACACGAACGAGACCAGCACCGCAATGCCAGCAGCGAGCGCCGCCCAACCCCAGCGCGATACTCGGCTCGTTGTGACTCGCGCGGCTGGCACGAGCTCAACGTCCCCTTTACCGCGTGATTCGTGGTCAACCGCTTGGGCTTGCACCTCAGCGTGCAGTCGATCGTGAAACATCATCGCCTGAGCAAACTGCCGTGCGATCGCCGGATCACGTTTGATGGCATCGTTCAGCCGCTGCTGTTCGTCGGAAGTTAAATCACCGTCAAAGTAGCGATCGCAGAGCGACTGCCAATCATCCGGTTGTTGCGGAGCGGACATGTTATGTCACCCCCGTCGCAGCATGTTTGCGTTCGATGCACAATCGCAATTGCTCGCGAATCCGCTGCAACGCTTTGGCCACACTATTGGCCGACATCCCGACGCGCTCGGCGATCGAGGCCGGCTTCAAATCTTGTCGGTAACGCAATTCGCACAGCTCGCGCGAACGCCCTTCGAGCAATTGCAAACAATCGCGCAGATGATCGAGTGGTTGCGTTTCCTCGGGCGATACCCCTTCAAAAGCGACCGCCAGTTGATCGACCGCCTCGGCATCGAACACCAGCCGATCCCGTCCGCGACGACGCAGATACAGGCCGATCTGGTTTCGAGCCACGCCGATAGCCCAAGCGTTGAACGGCCGTGCGGGATCGTACCGGTCGAACGACTCGATCACGGCCACGGCGGTTTCTTGCAGCACGTCGTCGCGGTCCCGCAGGTTTTGCACCAGCGAGGCGATAAACGCCGAGACGACCGGCTGAGCCAGGGTCCACGCGCGAGCGGCTTGTTTGGTGGTCGAGTCCATGGTGGCAAATGAGTCGGAATCGGGGCCTTCACCAGGTATTTAACCGTGGCGGGCCAATCATGACCGACTTTTTTCACCATTTCCTGACTTTTTTGGGCGACCAAGCTCGCGTCACACCCAGGTGCCGACGAACGTCATCGTGAAGGCGAGCGGATTGGTGACCGTTCTGCGATTCGTGCCACCGTTTTGACTGTAGGCGTAGACGGCGTCGAATGCGTTGACCCGATTGCGTGAACCGTTCGAGTACAGATTCTCGGCCTGATTGGTCGCGGCCGTGAATTGATCGTTGCCAGGGCCGTCGAAGATCAATGCCACATCGCTGCCCGCGCCGCTGGAAAGATTAACGTGCGTCAGATCGAAGGAGTAGGTCTGAATAAAGTACACGCCGGTGGCGAACAGTTGCGAGATGAAATTGTAGCCGTAAAAGACATCGTTACCGCTCGAACCGTCCAGTGTCGCGTTATCCGTGCCGGTGCTGGCAATAGCATGCACCTGGTCAAAGGCGTTGACGCGATTGGAGAAGCCCGTGCCGGTCATGATGGCCGTGGTCGATGAACCGGTGAACGTATCGTTGCCGGCCGAGTCGTAGACGAGCGCAATGTCCTTAATACCGCCGCCTGAATTGGCGACGACACTCGGATAGCCGACGATATATTGGAACACGCCGGGCCCCGACATCACGCTATAAGCGCTGAGGGCATAGATGGTGTCGTCGCCGCTGGCACCCGTAATCGTGGCCGTGTCATTGCCGCCGATGGCGTAGGCATAGTTCTGGTCAAAGCCGCTGGCTTTGAACGACACGGTACTGCCACTCAAGGTGTTGCCGGTGGGAGTGCCCACATAGTTCTGTACGCCGGCGTCGCCGTAGAGCTGTGACAAGTCGTTCCCGAGCGTGGCAATCGCCGTGATATTCGGGCCGAAGCTGATCACTTCGTTGATGTACGAATTGTCTGATGCACTCATGATCGAATAGGCCGGCAGCGCCCAAAAGTAATCGCTTCCCGGCGTGTCATTGAACGTGGCCGCGTCGGTCGAGCCGCCAAATACGTACTTCACTTCGAGATTCGCGAAACTGATCGTGTAGTTGCTCGAAGTCACCGAGCCGGTCAGGCCGTTGAACGTGGCGGTGTCGGCGAGTGTGCTGAGCGTGGCAATCAGTGTGTCTCTGCCGCCGCCGGTGTCGACGATAATCGTCGGATAGGTGGTCGTGCTGAAAGTCTCGGCCACGCCATCGCGCGTGATTGTGTAACTGGTCGGACTCGTGAAGTTGATCGTGACGTTATTGACTTCGTTGCCGCCGGAGACCGTGACCGACGGGCCATTGAGGAAGAACTCGGAATTACTAAATCGCCACAACTCGGCTCCCACGATGCCGTCGTCGGCCCGGAAATACAATATCCCGTTGACGTTCGTCAGATACCGCGGATAAGCGCCGGTCGCGACAGCAGCGTTCATGTTCCGCACCAAGGCGGTTCCTGAGCTCGTGCCGTCGCTCTTCCACAGTTCGCCGCCGTTGGCGCCGTCATCGGCGCTGAAGTACAACGTGCCGTTGACGTTCGTGAGCGACAGCGGATACGAACCGGTCGCACCAGAAAAGATGTTCCGCACGAGCACGGTTCCCGCGCTGGTGCCGTTGCTCTTCCACAGTTCTATGCCATTGGTGCCATCATCGGCGCTGAAGAACAGCGTGCCGTTAACGTTGGTCAACTGCTGCGGATAACCGAAGTTCGCGCCGGGATTGATGTTCCGCAACAGCACGGTGCCCGAGCTCGTGCCGTCGCTTTTCCACAGCTCCGAGCCGGTCGCGCCGTCGTTGGCGGTGAAGAACAACGTGCCGTTGACGTTCGTCAAAAACTGCGCGTAGGCGCTGGTCGCGCCGGGGCCGATGTTACGCACCAGAACCGTGCCCGTGCTGGTGCCGTTGCTCTTCCACAATTCCCCGCCATTCGTGCCATCGTCGGCGCTAAAGTACAACGTGCCGCCAATGTTCGTCAGATACCCCGGGTTAGAACTACCCGCGGCAGGATTGATATTCCGCACCAGGGTCGTGCCGCTGCTCGTGCCGTCGCTCCTCCACAGTTCAAGGCCATTCGTGCCGTCGGTGGCGCGGAAGTACAGCGTGCCGTTAACATTCGTGAGCAACTGCGGGCTCGCGTCGTTCACCCCCGAGTTGAGATTTCGCACCAGGGTCGTTCCCGCGCTCGTGCCGTTGCTCTTCCACAGCTCGACGCCATTCGTGCCATCGGTGGCGGCAAAGTACAGCGTGCCGTTGACGTTCGTGAGCGACTGCGGGTTAGCATTGTTCGCCCCCGCGTTGATGTTTCTCACCAGAGTCGTCCCGCTGCTCGTGCCGTCGCTCTTCCATAGTTCGAGGCCATTCGTGGCATCGGTGGCGCGGAAGTAAACCGTGCCGTTGACGTTCGTAAGCAACTGCGGATAGGAGCCGACGACGCCATCGTTGATATCGCGCACGAGCACCGTGCCGGCCGAATCGCTCTTCCACAGCTCGACGCCGCGCGTCCCATCGTTGGCGGTAAAGAAGGTCACGCCGTTGACATTCACCAGTTGGGTGGGGGCACCGCTGAAGGGGTCGCGAACGGTCGTGGTTCCGCTATAGGTGCCGTCGCTCTTGTAGAGTTGCGATCCGTGGATACCGTCGTCGGCGACAAAGACCAGCGTGCCGTTGGCGTTCGTCAGATACTGCGGGTAACCACTACTACCGCCGGGCCGGATATCCCGGACGAGGACGGTCCCCGCGCTCGTGCCGTCGCTCTTCCACAGCTCAAAGCCATTCGTGCCGTCATTGGCTCTAAAGTACAACGTGCCGTCATTGGCACTAAAGGCCAACCTTTCGCTGAGGTTCTCCAGCAAAGCACCGCTAGCGCCGGGCCGGATATCCCGGACGAGGACGGTCCCCGCGCTCGTGCCATCGCTCTTCCACAACTCTCGGCCATTCGTGCCCTCACTGGCGCTGAAGTACAGCGTCCCGTTGACGTTCGTGCTGACCAGCAGGTTAGCACTGCCAGCACCGGGCCGGATATCCCGCACGAGGACGGTCCCCGCGCTCGTGCCGTCGCTCTTCCACAGCTCAAAGCCATTCGTTCCGTCATCGGCTTGAAAGTACAACGTGCCGTTGACGTTCGTGAGAGACCCCGGGTAAGCACCGAAAGCGCCGGGCCGGATATCCCGCACGAGGACGGTCCCCGCGCTCGTGCCGTCGCTCTTCCACAGCTCAAAGCCATTCGTTCCGTCATCGGCTTGAAAGTACAACGTGCCGTTGACGTTCGTGAGAGACCCCGGGAAAGCACCGCTAGCGCCGGGCTGGATATCTTTGACGAGGACGGTCCCCGCGCTGGTGCCGTCACTCTTCCACAATTCGTTGCCATTCGTGCCGTCATTGGCGCGGAAGTACAACGTCCCATTCATGTTCGTCAAATAAAACGGGACGGAATTTCCGCCACCGGGATTGATGTCCCGCACCAAAACGGTCCCCGTGCTCGTGCCATTGCTCTTCCACAGCTCACGGCTATGCGTGTCGTCAATTGCGGTGAAGTACAATGTTCCGTTCACATTTGTGAGCTGGGTCGGGCTGGCGCCTCCAGCGGAAGTGATATTGCGCACGAGGACCGTTCCCGCGCTCGTGCCATCGCTCTTCCACAACTCCTGGCCATTCGTGCCGTCATTGGCGGTGAAGTACAACGTCCCGTTGACGTTCGTGAGGTACTGGGGATAAGAGTAGCCCGCCCCGGGGTTGATATCGCGGACCAGCGTCGCTTGAAACGTGTTGAGATCGGTCTTCCAAAGTTCAAGCCCGAGGCCGATGCTGGTATCGGTCCCTTGATAGTAGATCGTCGAGCCGATCTGGATCACCCCGCCGGTCGCTTGATTGCGATTGCCGATATCGGCCACGAGTTCGGGCACCGCCGCGAGCATCGCCCGTTGTTCGAGCGGATCGAACGACAGCCGCCGAGGCCCGCGTGTCGGTCGTGTGCCGCGTCGCCCCAAGTCGCGCAGCCAATGTCGGAAGGTCTGCACAAACGTCAGCATCGTGGACATAAAAAATCCTTAAGGTTACGGTCACTTCACCCGGGAGGGTGAAGTGCACGAATCAGCAACGAACGACGCCTGTGATGAACGAGCTTATTCGCTCACGTAGCGGTTTCCTAGGGAATATGCCCTCACGAGCGGTAAGTTCGCCCAGGTTTAACAGCCTGCTCACGACCCCAGCACCCCGCTGAATGGTCAGGCCGAACGTAAAGTCTTCTCCCCTTGGGAGAAGGTGGCCGCAGGCCGGATGAGGGTCTTGGGAAGCTTCAGCGACCATCACCCGTCTCGCTGCGCTCGCCACCCTCTCCCGATGGGAAAGGAGTATAAAGAGGTCAACCCAACGCGCTCGCACGCGCTCCGCAACTTGCAATCAGCTTGTCGCCGCGCCCCAGCCGCCGCCGCCGGGAGTTTCGATCTGCAAGACGTCGCCACTCGCGGCGTGAAATTGCACTTGGCCGGCGAGCACTTCGCTGGAACCATCGACCCGATACAACGTGTTGCGGCCGAGAGCGCCGCTCGCGCCGCCATGGAGCCCGTACGGAGCGTATGGCCCGCGACGCTGCGAAAGAATCGAGACGTCGAGCGGCCGGAGAAACTCGAGCCGGCGGATAATGCCGTCGCCGCCACGATGCAGGCCCGCGCCCCCCGAGCCGTGCCGGATCGAAAACTCACGCACGCGCACCGGATAGCGCAGCTCGATCACCTCGGGATCGGTGAGACGCGTGTTTGTCATGTGCGTGTGAATGGCGCTCGCGCCGGCAGCTTGCGGCGTGGCACCCGCTCCGCCGCAGATCGTTTCGTAATAGCCGAACGTCGCATCGCCGAAGAGCGTGTTGTTCATCGTTCCTTGACTCGCCGCGGCGACACCGAGCGCGCCGAGAATCACATCGACCGTGCGCTGTGAGGTCTCGACATTGCCACCCACCACCGCGGCGCTCTCGAGCGGTGTCGGTCCCTCGGGCGGATTCAACAGACATTCCGGCAACACGATCTCGACCGGCGCGAGC
>JAEUIL010000253.1 GCA_016794255.1 Planctomycetaceae bacterium
ATCGGCCGCGCTCAAGGGTGGCTTCTATTACTCGGCGAAGTTTCACCCGCAAGGTTTTCTGCTGACCGCGGGCGGCGACATTGGCAAAGGCGAGGTCCGCGTCTGGAAGCTCGACCAAGACGCGGCGCTGGCCGATGTGAGCACGCCCGGGCCATGTATGTCGGTGGACATTCATCCCGACGGCAAACGCTTTGCCGCGGCTCAGATGAACATGCCTAAGGGATCGTATCCGGACAGCGGATCGCTGGTGATTTACGATTGGGCAGGCTAACGAACGATCGAAAAGGGATCGCATCCCTGAGATTCAACGCACGCCGAGTTTGTGCTCGTGCGGCGATACGAACCATGGATAAATCGCGGGGACGATGAGCGCCGTTAAAAGCGTCGAGGTCACCAAACCGCCGATGACCACGGTGGCGAGCGGGCGTTGGATCTCGGCGCCGGCGGTGGTCGAAAACGCCATGGGCACAAAGCCGAAGCCCGCGACCAGAGCCGTCATCAGCACCGGTCGAATGCGGATCAACGATGTCTCACGGGCCGCCGCGCGGGGACTCATGCCAAAATCGCGCTGATGCTCGGCCGAGCTGACCCAAACCAGGCCGTTGAGCACCGCCACGCCAAAGAGCGCGATGAAGCCCACGCCGGCCGAGATGCTAAACGGCATGTCCCGCAGCCAAAGCGCCAAGATGCCGCCGCAGGCCGAGACCGGCACCGCCAGAAAGATGAGCAGCGCGAGCTTGGCCGAGTGAAACGAAGTGTACAGCAAGAGAAAAATCAGCAGCAGCACAAACGGCGTGATCACGGCCAAGCGTCGGCTGGCGCTGATCAGGTTCTCGAAGTTGCCGCCCCAGCGGAGATAGTAACCCGGCGGTAGTTTGACGAGTTGCTTGACCTGTCGTTGGGCTTCAAACACGAATGAGCCCATGTCACGGCCCACCACGTTCACGCCGACAAACGTCCGTCGTCGCATCGCTTCGTGGTCGATCCCCGGCGGAGTTTGCTCGAGTTTCACCGCGGCGATCTCGCGCAGCGGCACTTGCACCCCCTCGGCATGGCGCACCGGCAGTCGTTCGAGCAGATACGCATTCTCGCGCCACGCTTGCGGATAGCGAATCATCAGCGGGTAACGAGCACGGCCTTCGTAAATCTCGCCCGCGCGCAGACCGCCGACCGCGGTGACGGTGTCGATCACATCTCGACCGGTGAGCCCGTACCGGGCCAATTGCTGTTGATTGGCGGTCACTTCGATCGCGGGAATGTTGTCTTGATAATCGGCCTGGCAGGCGCTGGCTCCGGCGATCTTGCCGAGCACGGTTTCGATCTCGTGCGTCTTCTGCTTGAGCAGTTCCATGTCATCGCCATAGAGAAACACGGCGACATCCTTCTTGACGCCCGCGACGAGTTCGTTGACCCGCATCTCGATCGGCTGTGTGACACCGAACTCGACCCCTTTCACATTTTCGACCAGCGCCGCCTCAAACTCCTGGGCCAGCTCGTCGCGCGTCTTCGGCTTGGGCCATTGGTCGGGCTCGTGCAGGATGATCCACACGTCGGTCTGATGCACGCCCATCACGTCGTTGGCGATCTCGGGTCGACCGGTTTTGCAGAAGACCGTTTTGACCTCGGGAAAGCGTTTGATGACGTTCTCGATTTGCGTCGACATTTGCACCGCACCTTCGAGCGTGGCGCTCGGCAGTCGCTTGGCCTCGACGAGAAAATCGCCTTCGTCGAGCCGCGGCATGAACTCGGCTCCCAGGCCGAGCGCGATCGGCACACAGATCGCGATGGCGGCGAGACCGGCTCCGGCGATGAGCACCGGCCGCGGCAAGAGCCGATCGAGTGCGGGCTCGTAGAGACGTTTGATGAGCCGGATCAGCCAGACATCTTTCTCTTCCATCTTGCGTGGTAGCGCCAGCGACGCGAGCACCGGCATCAACGTGAGTGACAGGACCAACGAACCGGCCAGGGCAAACAGCACCGTGAGCGCCATCGGCCGGAAGAGTTTGCCTTCGACGCCCTGCAAACCCAGGATCGGCAGATAGACGATCGCGATAATCAACTCGCCGAACATCGTCGGCTTGCGCACCTCGATGGCCGCGTCGCGAATGATCTCGCGATGGCTGAGTGAGCCGTTGTCGTGCGACAGGCGGCGGATGCAGTTCTCGATCATGATCACCGAGCTATCGACGACCAAGCCGAAGTCGATCGCCCCCAAGCTCATCAAGCTCGCCGTGATGCCGGTCATGTGCATCAGGTTGGTGGCAAACAACATCGACAACGGAATCGCCAGCGCCACGACGATCCCCGCGCGGACACTGCCGAGCATGAACAGCAGGATCACGATCACGAGCACGCCCCCTTCGGTGAGGTTCGTGACGACCGTTTTTAGCGTCCGTTCGATGAGATGCGCGCGATCGTAAATGACATCCAACTCGACACCTTTGGGCAGCGTGGATTGAATCTCGGCGAGTCGAGCCTTGGCCAGATGCACGATCTCGCGCGAGTTTTCGCCCAACAGCATGATGACCATGCCGGTGACAATTTCACCTCGACCGTCGCGGGTCACCGCCCCCTGTCGCACCAGCGGTGCGATGTGAACTTTGCCAATGTCGTGGATACAAAGCGGCACACCGGCGGGTCGACCGCGGACGATCACCTGCTCGATCTCTTCGACGGTGCGCAGCATCGATTGACCGCGAATGTAGCGTTGCTCGCCATGATGGACGATGTAGCCGCCGCCGGTGCTGGCGTTGTTTTGTTCCAACGCGTCGATCACTTCGCGCAGCGCGACTTCATGCGTCGCCATGCGGTCGGGATCGAGTTCGACTTCGTAGCTCTTGTAGAAGCCCCCATGCACGTTGATCTCGGTCACGCCCTTGACGCCGCGCAACTGAGGGGCGATGTCCCACTCGAGAATCGACCGCAACTGCATCGGCGTATAGCCATCGCCGCGAATCTCGAACTGCAACACCTCGCCAAGTGCGGTGCTGATGACGCCCATTTGCGGATCGCCTCGGCCGGGAGCGACGTTCTGCCGCGCTTCGCTGAGCCGTTGGTTCACCAATCCCCGGGCCCAATAGATGTCGGTCCCCTCGCGGAACACGATCGTCACGAGTGACAGGCCAAACTTCGAGATGCTGCGAATCTCTTCGATCTGCGGCAGACCGCTCATCGCACGTTCGACGGGATAGGTGATGTACTGCTCGACCTCGAGCGGCGTAAGCGAACCGGCGTCGGTCATGACCTGCACTTGCACGTTGGTCATGTCGGGCACGGCATCGATGGGGATATTCACCGCCGCGATGACGCCCAAGACGGCCATCAGGCCCACGAGCACGATCACGAGGAAGCGGTGGTTCAGCGAGGCTTCGATGAGTTGCGTGAGCATGCGGGGCTTCGCAGGTGAGGCGGGTAATGAGCGAGAAGCGAGCGGTTATTCGTCGCCACTCTCGGCGGCGAGCAACAACTCGCTCTTGAGTGTGAACGTGCCGGCGGTGACGACTCGATCACCCGCCGACAAGCCGCGACGAATCTCGACATGGTCGGGCGTTTCGACGCCGAGTTCCACGTCGACACGGCGAAAGCGGCTCTCGCTGTCGGCGACGAAGACATAGGTTTCACCATCCTGCCGGACAATTGCCCCGGCGGGCACAGCGAGCACGTTGGTCTTGGTCTCGGCCGGCAACTCGATCCAGGCGAACATGCCGGGCCGGTAACGACGCGATTCATTCGGCAACTCGGCGACCAAGGCGATGGCTTGCGTCTGGTTGGCCACGCCGGTCGAGGTAAAGCGGACGGTCGCGGTTTGCGGTTGATCGCTCACGGCGGGCACGAGCGCCGTCAGTTCGCGAATCTTGCTTAGGTCGACTGCTGCGTAGTCGTGTTCAAACAATTCGGCGTTGATCCAGACCGTGTCGAGATCGACGAGGGTGATCAGCGGATCGGCAGCGGCGACATTGGACGAAGCGACGACTGGCCGTGCGTCGACGGTCGCGTTCCACGGCGCGCGGATCGTCAACTTGCTGTATTCGATCGATGGCGAGTCGCTAACCGGTTGCGAGTCGGCGTAAGGACCAACGAGCGCTGTGAGACGTTCACGGCTGATCGCGACCCGTCGTGCGGCTTGATCGAGCGCGGCGCGATCGCGATCTTGCTGTTGCTTGACGGCAAACTTGGACTGCTCGGTCACGCTGCGAAACGCGGCTGCGGCAACTTCGCGCTCGCTACGGCGTTCGCTGGCCAACCGCTGACTTACGGCACCGGCGGTCTCGGCGGCTTGGAGTTGTTCGGCACCTGCCTCGGCCAACTGAAGCCGCGAGTAGGCAGCGATGATTTGTTCGCGATGGGCTCCCAAGGGTTTGTCGGCGAATAGCTCGACGACCTCGGTCATCGACGGACGTTTGTGGAAACTGGCGACCAATTCCTGCACGTTGACGCCGGTTTGTCGCGACCAGTCAAACGCCTGTTGGGCCAAACGCAACTCAGCTTCGTCGTGCAGTACGGCATCACGCGCCAAGCCGACATCGCTCGACGAGAGTACGAGCAACGGCTGACCCTTTCTGACCGAGTCTCCGACATTCGCTGAGTTCGATTGCACCACGCATTTTGCAGTAGCGCGAATCTCGACGACGCGATTCAAGTTGTGAGCCACGCGGCCCGGTACGCGCCGCGTGAGTTGCAACGAGGAGGGACGCAATGTTTCGAGTTGAATGCCGGCCTCGGTATGTCGCGGCGGCGGCAGTTCGACGATCCCCGCGGGAACGGCGTTCGTCGCGGGTTGCGCGACGGCGGCTGGGGCGGCGGGCGCGGGCGGAGTTTGCCTCCAAACCAAACCTCCCACCACGATCAACACGAGCGCTACGGCACCGATCGCGACTTGCCAGCGCGAACTGCGCGGCTTGCTGGCCACGCTCAGCGTGGCTTTCGCGTCAGCATCGGCAACACCGGGACTCGTTGCTTGCCCGACCTGTTCGCGTCGGGTCGCAACGTGCGTCGCGGAATGAGCGGCAGGGATCATAAGAGCGGATTCCTTCGCATTAGCTGGCTTGGTTCAGAACGTCAACTGCGCACCGAGTGCGCGATAGCGAACGCTCGACTCTCTTTGCAGACTACGCACGCTTGCGACGTTTTGGCTAGCGAAAAGAAGCGTTTTATCCCGTGAAAACAAGCGATTTGCGTGCCAATGCGGGTGCTGAGATCGAGACTCGTTCGCAGCAGCCGCCGATTGGGAGCTAACGGGATGGAAAACCCACTCGTCCTCGTGGCGACGTACCTCGAAAGAGTTGCGCATGGAGTAGGAACTCGCCGTCGATCGGCAACGGCGGACGCCAAACACCAGTGCTCTCACCGCACACTCGGATCAAGGGGCGCGCGGAATCGCACGGAAATTTTGTGCGGGCACGAACTCACGCGTGGGCCTTAAGGCTTGCCGATCAACGACTTACAAGACCGTGCTGGCTCAGGCACATCGTTTGCGATTCATACTGGCGTTGGGACCGCGCGTGCAGCCCGTCGCTCCTTTGACGACACGCCATTCTTTTGAACGGAGTCCAGATCATGAAACGTACATCGATCTCGCTCGCCCTGTTGGTAGCCCTGACGCTGGCGACATTCGGCTGGGCACAAGACAAGCCTGCTCAGCCCGAGGCCAAAGACGCTGGCGGTCACAGCGTGCTCATGAAGAAAAAACTAGAGTATACGCAGAACATCTTGGCCGGTCTGGCGAACGAAGATTTCGATCAGATTCACAAGAATGCCAAGATTCTCAACACATTTGCAGTGCTGGAGCGTTGGTTCCGCGCCGATACCGATGCGTATCGCGCTCAACTCAAAATCTTTCGGTTTGCGAACGATGAATTGATTCGCCTGTCAGAAGAGAAGAACTTGGAAGGCGCGTCGCTCGCTTACATGCAACTCACCCTTAGCTGCGTCAATTGTCACTCCCATGTCCGTAAGCATGCCCAATAAGCCCGAGCCACGTCCGAAGAAGGCGCCGCGTCCCGCGCCGGCGGCAGAGACGCCGTCGACCGGCAAAGCGCCTTCGCGGACGACGGTCAACTTCGTGCTCGACGCGACGTTGCTCGTGATGTTCGTCGTGTTGTCGATCAACGCGTTGGTCGTCCGGTTCGTTTTTCCCCGTGCGACAGCGGCGCACGGCTGGAGCGTCTGGGGCTTCGGACTCGACGACTGGCTCGACGGGCAGATCGCGTTGTTCGGTCTGTTCGCCGTGCTGGTTCTAGTGCATGTGATGCTGCACTGGAATTGGGTCTGCGGCGTGGTGAGCTCGCGGCTGGCGCGACGCTGGCCCAAGATGGAACGGGCCGATGACGGCGTGAAGACGATCTATGGCGTGGGGCTGCTAATCGTGTTGCTGGGGATCGTCGGTATCTGCGTGGGAACGGCGGCGCTGATGGTGGCTCCGCCGGGATAAACATCTCCGCGCGAAGTGATGCCTCTTGAAGGGATCGTGTGCCATGCCCACGCCGCGTGGGCATGTTCCCTGATGAAAAGGCATGTCCACGAAGATGTGGACATGGCACACCAGCGATCGACCTCGAACACTACGGTCTCGGCAGCGGCGGCAACTTGGCGCTGTAATGCACGGCTCGATGCCGGTTGTCGTCGAACGCGAAGTGCAGCCATTGCTTGTCGGCGCTCACGAAGCCGTCGGGATAGTTCATCCGCCCCTTCGGGCCATCGCACGACTCGGCGACCAGCACGCGTTGATACGGCCAAGTCTTCATGCCATCGAAGCTGATCCACAACGCCATCGGGCTGCGATGTTTCGGGTTTGGGTTGTGCAAGATCGCCACCGTATCGCCGCCGAGTGAGTAGAGCGTCGCTTTCGAGCCCGGGTTGGGAATCTCGCTCTTGACCGCGAACTCGGGCCAAGTCCGACCGCCGTCGGTCGACTCGGCGTAATACAACTCGCCCCCGAGACGGTCGCCGCGAATGATCATCGCAATGCGACCATCCTTTAACTCAACGATGTTTGGCTCGGCCCAACCGAAGTAACGATCGTCGGTGGTCAAGCGAATGTTGCCATGCTCGCTCCAGGTCTTTCCCTCGTCACTGCTGATGAGCACCCCGTTACGCGGGTTCGTGAAGGCACGCGCAAGTGGCGGCTTGGCGGCGTCAGCCTCGGGGCCAATGTAGTGCTGAAACGGCAGCACGATCCGGCCGTCGCGCGTGACAATGTGATTGCGGATGAACGTGCGGTTTTGGAGTCGGCCCGGGATAGACGCGGGCTTGCTCCAAGTCTGGCACGAGTCGTCGCTGGTGATGAACCATGAACGCCAATCATCCGACCAGTGCCGCGAGTGCGTCGAGAAGAACAGCGTGCAGCGTCCGTTGCGAATCAACAGTTCCGTAGGCCCCTGACCGATCGTGGTCCCTTCGCGTGGAAATCCGACGTTGAACGGCTCGAGCTTTGACCACGTCTTGCCCTGGTCACGGCTGCGGAGTACGCCGGTGTAGTTGAGCGGCGACGGTTCGGTATCGCCCCCCGCGAGCATGAACAAGATCCACGATCCATCGGGCAACTGTCGCAGCGTCGTGTCGCAGACCATTTTGTTCGGCGTCACACCGTCGAACGCGATCGACATGCGGTCTTGCTTCGCATCCTCGACCGCTTGCTTGGCCCAATCGATCGTCGCGGGCTGATCAGCCGCACCCTGATAACCGGCGAGCGCCTTACTGATCAAAACCCGTTGTCGTCCTTGAGGCGATGCCCATTTGCCCGCGGCGATGTCTTCTTCGGTGAACACGGCCAGCAGAATCTCGCGCTCGGCGGCGCGCTCGCGATCATAGGAAATGAAAATGCGACCATCGGGCGCCTGGAAGCCGTCGGGGTACGAGACGCCGTTACGTTCGTCGAGCAGCAGACCGCCGGTCCAGGTTTGACCGTCATCGCGCGACAAGTGAGCCGTGAGGTGTGAACGCTTCTTGGTGCGCTCGTCGATCTTGCCATGTTTGACGAGCAGCAAACTGCCCGAGGCGAGCCGACGCAAATGAAAACGGGCACTCACGTGTGGGAACCGAATCTGGGGCTCGGTCCAGGTGCGTCCTTGATCCGACGAGTAACACTCGGCAATTCCATCGGCCGTGCGGGCCAGCATCCACAACCGACCGTCACGCAGTTCGACGGTCATATGCTCATCGAACTCGGAGCGTGGAAACACCACGCCGCCACGTCGGGTCCAGGTTTGCCCCTGATCGTGCGAGGCAAACAGGTGCGCCATCCGCTGGTCGTCAAGCTCGGGATAACGTGAAGTGAAATCGGCCGGGATCGCGGCGGGATCGGTGGTCGCGATGCGCTTTTCGGAGGCCGGGCGAATGACGGCCCGACGCCACAGTGAAATCGGCATCAGCCACGTGCCATCTTTGAGCACGGTCGGCTTGTTGAGCGTGCAACCGTGCCAAATGCGGCGCGGTGCGGACCACTGCGGCGTCGCGGCATCGGGATTGTCGCACGTGATGGCCCAAGCACCGGCGCGACCGTCGAAATAGCCCAGCGATTGATCGAAGAACAGCCACAACTTGCCGGTCGGGTCGACCCACAAGTTGCCGACGAGGGTGCGTCGTTGCAGCCCACGTGGCGGTTCGGTGGGGTTGATGACCACGCGCGGTCGGGACCACGTCACGCCGTCGTCATCGCTCGTCGCCAAGACGAAGTAGCCCAATTCGCTATCACCACCCGCCACCCAAGCCGCCCACAAGCGACCGCCGCGAGTGCGCTCGATGCCGATGGTCATCCCGTAATCGCGCTCGGCGTCGGAATACTCGGGCCCCGGCGCGACGTTGATCGCCGGAGGTTCGAGCCCCAGATCGACCTCTTGACCGAAGGCAAAATTAACGCTGCACCACAGGGCGATGATCCACGAACGACACCTCAGCATGATCCAGCACTCCTCGGTCAACGATCGATCGTTCCGCATCAAACGACAAGACCGCGACGCCACTCAGGTCGCCGCGGTCTCGTCACGCAATGTTTGCACCTCAAGGCCGTCACGGCCCGGTGGATGTTACAACTCGCTCATGGCTCCTTCACCTTGATGGTGAATTTCGACCTGTTTGTAACCGCCGGTCAAGCGGAAGTACACCACGAGCAACAGATACAGCACGGCCATGGTGGCCGGCACATAGGCCGTGATGCGTAGCGCTTCGCGACCACCGAAGATGCCAGCCTCTTCGACCGGCGGCTTGTCGGCGGCAGCCGTGGTCTTGGCGGTTTGCCACCACGAGTGCATTTTCTCGATCTCGGCTGCAACCGCCGGTTTATCCTTGGCCTCGGATATGATCTTGAAGTCGCGCTCGAGATCCTTGCCGTCGTTCTTCAGCACACCGACCTTGGCACCGTCGAGGCCTGCGATTTCCGGCAAGAAGAGCTGCTTGTTCTTGGTCTCGGAAACGTAGCGCTCGAAGACCGCGGGGGCCTTTTCTTTCAGATGCTGCGAGGCGAAGTAGTCTTGCTTGTAGCCGATCATCGGTCCACCGAGCAAACCGGCCGACAACATGCCGATGCCGCCCATCGTTCCCATCACGATCGCGCCGCCGCGGGGGAAGCGTTCACCCGCCACGCCGAGCATCGTGGGCCACAAGAACGTCTTGCCGAGGGCGTACACCGTCGCGGCGACAAAGGCCATGCCCACCGCTTCGGCCGTGCTGAGCATCGTGAGGCCGATGAAGCCCAACACACCGCTGATCGCCAGCAGACCGAGCGGGTTCACATGTTCGACAATCGGACCGGCAAAGAATCGCAAGATGAACATCAACGCCGAGGTGTAGACGAACAGCAGAATCGCTTTGTCTTTGACCACGTTTTCCATAATGTTCGTGATCCAGCTGTCGGTGCCGAGTTCGACGTAACCAACCATGGCGTGAATGACGAGCAACAACAACAAGATTGGCGAAGCGAATTGCGCCACCATCTGGCCGACCGAGACACCCGCGGCCGAGGCTTCGGACTCGGGCAAGCGTTTGAATGCGATCATCGCGCCGTAGAGCACCACGGGCACGACGAACGTGGCCATCGGAATTTCCCATTGCAACCGCGTGATGACGGCGTTCTCGCCACAGAACCAATACGCGAGCATGCCACCCACGATCAATCCACCGGGCCAACTGGCATGCAGAATGTTGAGGTAGTGCGTCTTCGCCTTTGGATACAACGTAGCGACAAGCGGATTCACTGCCGCCTCGCACAGGCCATTGCCGATCGAGAACAAGAACATGCCCCAATACAAACAGGCAAACGTGGCGTCTTTGCCCGAGGCGTTGTAGACCGGTGTGGCAGCCAAGGTCAAAACGGCTGATGCGAGATGCAGGGCAAACGCCAACATCAAGATCGGTTTGTAACCGACGCGGTCGAGAATCAAGCTCGACAAGATGATGACCAAACCAAAGCCCACGAGCCCACCGCCGGTGATCGTGCCGAGCTCGGTCTTCGTGAACCCGAACTGATCGGCCCAGTCGTTCAAGATCGCGCCGCGGACGGCGAAACCGACACCGGCGGCGAAAATGGTCAAAAAGCTCGCGAGGAAAATGGTTCGCGATGAGTTGTTTTCCGACATGGGCGGTGCGGCTCCTCGGGTCTATCGGCTCGGGGAAGAAGTAATCGGGCAGACTGCTAGCGTCGAAAGTGCCTCATTGTGTCCGTGGTGGCACCGTTCTACGGCGGGTCGTCGGACCAGCCGCTAGCAAGTCCCGCAGTATACTTGGCTGCCCCAGGAAATAAACTACGGCGACGACGGATTTTGGGCAGAATTTCCGTCGTCAAATCGGCGATCTTCCGTGCTGATCGGTCCGATCGTCAGTGTCGCGTGAACTCAGCGATCCTTTCGAGCGTATCGAGACCGGCGAGGAGTCGTTTGTGCGGCTGCTAGCAAGTCGCAAGCCGCATTGACCGAATCGTCCGAAGTCAAGAAACTATCGTACTTTTACGCTTCGAACGTCGCCGGTTGAGCGAGGTTCGATCCGGCCTCAATGGAGTGAGGGACCGGTCCATTCTGAAGGGATTCGTCGATCTCTGTTGGTTCACCATCAAGTGGGGGCTGCTCCTCGCAGCCGTCATCGCGCTCGTTGCTGCGCCTTACTTGTATCACCGACTTGATGAAGAGATCCGGTCCCGCATCGAGGCGCATCTCGCGCGCGAGTTTCCGCATTTGCAAGTGAAGGTGCGGTCCGCACAAGTTGTTGCGGGCGAGGGGATCGTCGTGCGCGGCGTGAGCATGGTGCAGCCCACGGTGGCGGGGCCGTTGGGTGAGTTGGCCGCGGTCGACGAAGTGTTCGTGAGTTGCAACACCGACCTGACCGACATTGTCCGTGGCAATCTCGGCTTGCGCAAGGTCATCGTGCGACGACCTACGGTTCGTTTGTGGCGCTACCCGGACGGCTCGTGGAGCGTAGCGCAGATGATCCCCAAGTTGCCACGCAACGCACGACCGCCGCCGATCGTGATTGATGACGGCACCTACGAAATCTACAACTTCGACCGACCCGAGCTGCCGGCTCTGCGGTTGCGTGAAGCCCAACTCACGTTCCAAGCTACGATCGAACAACCGCTAGTCGAAGGAGGCCGGTCTCCGGTACGGCTTCAGGGAACGTGCGCGACCGACTTCGTGCGCGAAGCCAAGCTCGACGCGCTCATCGATCCCGACGGCCGTGCGTGGCGCGCCGGCGGTGGTTTCGACGCGTTTGAAATCAACCCGCACGATTGGGACGCGGTGCCCGGCGTGGGTTTGCCGGTGCCGGAATTGTTGCGTAACTTTCGCGCCACGGGCACGGGCTCGTGGGCGGCCGATTACGTCGCCGGGCGTGATGTACCGTTGCAGTTCAACCTGACGGGCAAGGTCGCTGATGGTCGCATCGACGATCCGCGACTGGTTTATCCCGTGACCGAACTGCGCACCGACTTGTCGATTACCCAAGCCGGAATGCGGTTGGCCAACTTGTCGGCCCGCCATGGCCAGGCCGTCATTCAAGCCGATATCGAGCGGTTCGGCTTCGCCACGCAAAGCCCGCTTCGGCTGCTGGCGCAGGTGCGGCGGTTGCACCTCGATAACAAGCTGCTCCATGTCTTGCCCGACAAATGGCAAAGCGAGTGGCACAAGTACATGCCGGTGGGCGAGGTCGATGCCGACGTGAACATCGAGTTCGACGGAGTCGCCTGGCGGCCCCAGATCAACGTGAACTGCACGAACGTGTCGTTCACGCACTTCAAGTTTCCGTATCGACTCGAGCGTGGCCGGGGCACGATCGAAATGAAGGGGCCCGCGGTGAGCTGCAATCTGACGGCGTTCAGCGACAACGCCGAGATTCGCATCGCCGCGCAAGTCACCGGCCCGCAATCGCCGCCAGCCGGTTGGATTGAAGTCCGCGGCGAACATGCGCGATTTGACGAGAAGCTACTCTTCGCGCTCCCCGAGAAAGCGGCCCAGGTCGTGCGTTCCATGCATCTCGCCGGCGGCGCGAATTTTGTCTACCGCTGGGTCAACGATCCCGCACAGCACGCCGAGCCGCAACAGACGGCCCAGGTCGCGCTCAATCGTTGCTCGGTGCGCCTCGACAAGTTCCCGTATCCCATCGACGAGGTGATGGGCGTGGTCGAAATGCAAAACAAGTCATGGACGTTCCGCGATCTGCGCGGCGGCAATGATAAAGGCCGGATCGTGCTCAACGGCCAGTTTGCGCCCGCGACGAGTGGCGGATACGACCTGACATTACAGGCAGCCGCGAGCCAAATTGCGCTCGAGGACCAACTGCACGACGCGTTGTCGCCCGGTGCTCGGCAGTTCTGGGAAGCTTTGCGACCCCGCGGGATGCTGAACCTGACGGTCGACTTGCGTCGCCTAGCCGCCGACCCGCAAACCCGCGTTTGGATTCGCGCCGAGCCGGTCGAGAACACGCTCTCGGTCGAGCCGGTGCAGTTTCCGTATCGGCTCGAGAGCTGTCGCGGCGTGTACGTGTACAGCGACGGACACGTGACCGTCGACGGCTTCACGGCCCAACATGGTCGTGCGACCCTTACGGCGCGCGGCATTGGCGACTTGCTGCCCGCCGGTGGTTGGACATTGCATCTCGAACACTTTCACTGGGATCGTCTGATCGCCGATCGTGAGTTCGTCGCGGCTTTGCCCGGCCGGCTCAAGAAGGTGGTTTCCGATCTCGACATCAAGGGGCCTGTGAGTTTGCACGGAGCCGTCGATCTGGTCGCTGACAGCCGGCCGGGCGAGCCGTTCCGCAGCGAGTGGGACGTACACGCCGATTTCCAGCAGGCCGTGATCAATTGCGGCGTGCGGTTCGACGATGTGAACGGCAGCGTCAATCTGGCCGGAAACTTTGACGGCAAGCAGTTTCGTTGCCGCGGCGACATCGCGCTCGACTCGTTAATCCATCGCGATCACCAGATCACCGACGTGCGTGGGCCGCTGTGGATCGACGACACGCGATTGCTGTTGGGCTATTGGGCCGACCGCGTGCGTGATGTGAAGCCCGAGCGCCGACTGACCGCGCGGATGTACGGTGGCGCCGTCATTGCCGACGGTTGGCTCGATCTGTCGGGCGAGCCGCACTTCCAGGTCAACGCCACACTCAACGGTGCCGATCTGGCGCAGTTTGCTCGGCAGGTGATCCCCGGTCAGCGGAAGCTCAGCGGCGAAGCGACTGCCCAACTCGAACTGCGCGGTCGGGCGTCGAACGTCAACGACCTGACGGGCAGCGGTTCCATCCAGCTACGCAATGCCAACATCTACGAACTCCCGTTGATGGTGAGCATGCTCAAGATTCTGAGCACGGTGCCGCCCGATAACACGGCGTTCACGTCGTCCGACATCGATTTTCGTGTGCAGGGCGAGCACTTGTACGTCGAGCGGATGGAACTCAACGGCGATGCGATCAGTCTGCTTGGCAATGGCGAGGTCGGCTTGAACAAGCAGATTAACATGGCGTTTTACGCGGTCGTCGGTCGCGATGAATCGAGACCGCTGGCGATGCGCAATTTGCTCGGCGGCGCAAGTCGGCAGATCATGCAGATCCATGCTGAGGGAACGCTCGACCAGCCGCTCGTGCGACGTGAAGCGTTCCCGGCCGTGAGTCAGGCGCTACAGCAATTCCAAGCCGAAATGCAGTCGCGCGAGGATGCTCGACAAAAGGCGCAGGCCGCGCGGCGCTCGTGGCTCAATCTCGGACGTTAACATCGGAGCAAGCACATGAGTGTGGGACCGCTAAATCCGATCGCCGGGTTCGCCGGCGCGCCGCTGGCTCAGACGAAAGGGGCCGAGCAAGATCGAGCCCGTGTCGACGCCGCGCGACACGAGGCCCGCGTGCGCGACGCCGCCAAAGCCGCCGATGCCGCGGGGATTGCCGCCGCCGATGGCGAAGACAAACGGGCCGAGGACCGTGACGCCGACGGCCGCCGCTTGTGGGAGTTCACCGAGCGCAAGCCGAATGACGAGGCACCCGAATCGCACGACTCGCCTCAGAGCGTCGATCCAACCGGCGAGCGTGGCGGCGAGTTGGACTTGTCGGGCTGAGCAAGGATTCGTTCGAGCCCCGTCCCACGGAAAAAAAATAGCTCAAATGACGTAATGGCCTGCGATACCGCTACCAACGCTTGATATCGAGCGGGTTGGCTTCCATAAACGCCAACGCTTCGTCGCGCGTAAACACACTTTCCGTGGCGCTGATCGAGCGGACGCAACTCGCACCCAAGGCGCTGCCCCAGGCGAGACAGCGCCGCGCGTCGCCTCCTTCGAGCAGCCCACGAATGTAACCCGCGTCAAAGGCGTCGCCCGCGCCGGTACCGCCGACAAAGTTCACCTTGTGGGCCGCGGCAAACAGTCGCTCGGTGCTTTTCACTAAATACGTGCCATCGCCACCGCAGGTGATCACGACGGTCCCAACACCCGCCTCGTGAAACCGCAACGCTTGCTGCTGAGGATCGTGCAGGCCGGTGATGAGTGCAGCTTCGTCGTTGTTCGGCAGAAAGACATCGGTGTGCGGCAGCAGTCGTTCAAAATGGGACCAATGTTCGCCCGGGCCGGGCATCACCACATCGAGCACGGTCTGCACGCCCCAATCGCGTGCTTGTTGAAACAGCTCGACGAGACGGTCTTGTTCCAACGCGGTCATCAGCCGATAGCCGCCGACGTAGAACACTTTGCTGGCCCGGAGGCGATCGAGCGGCACATCGGCGGCGCGCAGTCGGCCATTCGCGCCGATCGTGTGAATGAACCGTCGATCTTCTCCCTGCACATTCACGATCAAGGTGCCGGATGTGTGAATGTCGCTGAGCTTGCGAATGCTCGCGGTGTCGACGCGAGCACGGTTGAGGGTATCGATAATGAACTGCCCAAACGCATCGTCGCCGACACAGCCGACCACCGCGACTTTGACATCATTGCGGGCCAGGTCGATTGCCGCGTTCGAGGCACAGCCGCCGATGTTGAGTTCCAGCCGATCAGCCAGCACCAACTCGCCAGCCCGCGGCAAGTGCGAGATCGGGGTACACAAATGATCGGCCACGAGCAAACCGACGCTGAGACAGTCCCATGACATGATCGTTCTCGGTTCCTATATATAGGACAGGTTTCAGTGGCCCGGCGGGGGCCGCGAGTTGCTAGCGGAGGTGACTTGGTCTTGACGCGATCACGACGGCAAACGTAGCCTTCGCCACGAATTTGCCGGACCGTTGTACCGTCCTCGTCCGCATCACGCCAGCGTAGCCCGTCACTCGGCTCTGACGGGAG
This sequence comes from Planctomycetaceae bacterium, assembly GCA_016794255.1. Classification (GTDB taxonomy): domain Bacteria; phylum Planctomycetota; class Planctomycetia; order Pirellulales; family PNKZ01; genus JAEUIL01. Next base: position 15,747 of record JAEUIL010000253.1, read on the forward strand.
AGGTACGTCGGCTCGGCAACCGGCTCGTCGCTTGGTTCTAACGCTCGTTCGTGGCATTTTCCAGCCCCGATCGATGCAAGCTGACGCAGCCAGGCTGGTCATGGCATCGCCGCCGCGTCTCCCCATTTCAATGCGAGGATTTGGTGATGCTCTCTGGTGCGTTCATGAACCGTTGCGCGGGGTGGTTGATCGGGTTGAGCGTGGCGCTTGTCGCAACGACCGCAGTCGCGCAGACGTCGCCCGATTCGTTACGAGTCGCGAGCTTGATTCG
>JAEUIL010000265.1 GCA_016794255.1 Planctomycetaceae bacterium
GATGACCGACTTCAACTGGCGGCCCGGCATCACCGAACGCGACGGTCGCATTGGCACATCGGCCAACACGGTCGCCCCGGGCAAGCGGATGCTCAGCTCGCAAAGTCCCACGCTGGTTGCGAAGGACGGCAAACTCGTGCTCGTCACTGGCTCGCCCGGCGGACGCACGATTCCCAACACGGTGTTGAGTGTGGTCCTGGGCGTGACTTCGTTTGGGCTCGATGTGCGACAGGCGGTCGACGCGCCGCGTCTGCATCATCAGTGGCTGCCCGATCGCGTGTCGTTCGAGGGTGCCGAAGATCCCCGTCATGCCACGGCGCTCGATCGGCTGCGCGGTTGGGGTCACGACATTGGCGCGAAGGCATCGCGACAAGGGGATGCCCATTCGATCATGATCGTCGGCGACAAGTTGTTCGGCGCGGCCGACGCGCGTCGCACCATCGGCAAAGCCGCGGGCTATTAGCAGTGACGCCTGTTGACTGCATCGTGTGCCATGTTCACGTCCGCGTGGGCATGTTTCTCGGGAAAAACGCATGTCCACGAAGACGTGGACATGGCACACATTCCCAAACGGTATCACTACCAGGCTATTGAGTCGCGACGAACTTATCGAACGCTACCGCCTCGGCAGCCGCGAACATCAGCGCGAACGTGCCGTGGTCGTTGCCCGGTGGGAACGAGTTGGTGAAGTAATTCGCCTCGGATTCGAGCGGGCCCGGGCCGGGACTCGTGCTCAGCGCGCGACCGTCGCTATCGACGAAGGCCGGTAACGCCCGAAAGGCTTTTTCCACCGCCTCACGGTGCCGCGGGTCGGTCGTGATTCCCGCCCGCCACACGCGCGACAGCGCCGTCGCGATCATCGCCGTGCCGCTACTCTCGGCCGGAGTTTTGTCCGGCGGTTGTTCGAGCAGACAGTGCCACATGCCGCTCGGCTGCTGACGGGCGATCAGTGCCTCGGCCAATTCGACGAACACCGCGCGGAGTTCCGTGAACTCGGGTCTCTCGCGCGGCGTGGCGATCACGGCGGTCGACAGCCCGCGCAACAACCAACCATGTCCGCGCGACCAGACGCCCGGCGACACGCGCTCCGGCGCATCACCCAGCCAGCCACGACCTTGGTGCCACAGGCCGGTCGACTCGTCGCGGACGATTTGACGATAGAGCCGGATCTGACGAGCCGCCTCGGTGAAGTACGTCGCATCGTCCGAGTGCTTGCCAGCTCGGGCCATGCGCGCGACATACTCTTGCATCGCATCGAGCAGCAGCGCGTAACCGCCGCCTCGTTCCCGACCGCGGGCATGCATCACGGCCCCCTCGGGACTCCGCTCTTTCTTCAGGCGGCACAACGCGCTTTGCCGCAGAAACACGTCCAGCCACGCCTGCTCGCCGCTCGTGCGATACAACGCATAGGTCAAGCACTCGAACGATTGCTCGTTGAACGACACGTCGGTGGTCGGTTTCCAACCGCGACGGTCGATGATGCGCAGCACATGTTGCCGGTACTCAGCTTCGCCGGTCGCGGCACTCAGTTCGAGCAGTGCTTCGAGCGCTAGATAAAAGCGATAATTCCGCTCGTGTTTGTTCTCGGCCATGAACCGTCGGGCGATACGCCGCGCGGCCGAGACGAGATCCGGCGCAAGCGGCTCAGCAGCGAACAGCGTCCGCGGCAAGGCGAGCGACGACAACAGACCGAGCAGCGTGCGACGCGTGAGCATCATCGGATGTTAACCCAGGCCGAGGGCTTTGTTCATACGCTCGGCGATGTCTTTCAACTCGGCTTCGCCACCGCCACCAACTTCGCTCGTGGCCCAACCTTCGTAGCCGATCTCGTCGAGCGCCTTGAGCACCTCGGGCCAGTTCTCGTCGCCATCGCCGATCTTGCACCATTTATTGGTGTGGCTGTAGCCCTTGAAGTCGAATTTGTAGAGTCGCTTGCCGAGCATCCGAATCCACGTCGCGCTCGGCACGCCGTACTTGAGCATGTTGCTGCAATCGAAATACGCACCGACGATCGGGTCCTCGAACGCATCGACATAGTTAATCAGATGCTCGGGCGACATGATGAAGTCGTTCCACACCGTCTCGATGCAAATCTTCACGCCCAACTCGCGGGCTTGCGGCAACGTCTTGCTGATCTCGGCGATCGAACGATCCCAGCATTGCTGCCAGTTCTCGGTCTCGGGGTTGGTCACCTTCGCTGGCACGACGAGCACGGTCTCGGCACCGACCTTCTTAGCATCGTTGAGCGCCGTACGGAGATCGGCGACGGCTTGAGCCCGGATGTCGGCACTGGCGTCGGAGAAGCGTTTCTGCCAGTGCGTTGAGTCGACGACACCGTGGATCACGATGCCGGTTTTCTTCGCCGCGGCGTTGGCTTCGTCCAAGTCGAGCGGGCTGGGGCTGTTGATCTCGACACCGTCGTAGCCCAGTCGCTTGATGAGCGCGAACTTCTCTTCGACCGATTTGCCATCGCGAATCATGCCGATCTTGACCGCTTTGCGCAGCTTGGGTTTCCCGCCCGCGGCGTAGAGCGACGGGGTCAGCGAGCCAGCCACAGCCAACGAGCCAACGACTAGACTGGAGGTGCGAACGAACGAGCGGCGGGAGACGAGCGACATGGTTGAACCTCGCATGGTGCGGGAGTATGGTGGCGGGCGCGATTGGTCATCATCATGGCCGATCCCATCAGCACGATCAACCATCCAGCCGCACGTCACGCGCCCCAAGCCGCGACCCTTGGTCGCGCAGAGGAGTTTCCCCGATGTCTGCGAAATCGCGTTGCAAATTGGCCCGCTCGTTCGCAACCGCAGGTCGCGGCTTGGGCCCGACATTGGTGGTCGCGTTGCTTTTTACGGCGACGCTCGCTCCGGCCGCGGAACCGCTCGCCGGCACGAAGCCGCTCACGCTCGCAGGTGACATCGCCGCTCATTTGCTCGACGGGGCGCATAAGTTCGTCGATCGCGAGATTGAGCGGAGCGGTGAGCGCAGAACCTTGCGATGGGAAGGAAAGATTCCGCCACCGAAACCGATATTGTCGCCGCCTATTGGCGGTTCGACGGGGCCGCTGCCCGAGCGAGATGACTTGGGGGAGCAACGTAGTCGGTTGTCGACCTATCTCGGCGTCGCTTACGGATCACGTCACCGCCAATCGCCTGCATTCGAAGACCGGGCGGTTATCAAAGATTTAGAGGGGGTGCAAGTTCGGCAGATCGAATGGGACGTCGATCAAGCTCCCGAGTCCGGAGTGATGTTAAATGGATATGGGATCTACCTTCAACCCAAGGCGCGCGATTCACGGGCGTTTGTAGTTATCTGCCTCGATGCGAATCAATCGCTCACCACCGCATGGTACCGAGATGCGTGGTTGCTAGCGAATCACGGTTGCCATGTGTTCGTGCCGATGGTCCTCGATCGACAGACCTCTGAATCGTTGATGTTGTTGAGTGAACGCAAGACAGACCTCACGCACCGCGAGTACATCTATCGGCAAGCTTTTGAAGCAGGTCGAAGTGTTGCAGGCTACGAAGTGAGCACGCTGCTTGCGCTCGTTGATCACATCCAGCAGTCCTCTCGTCAGCCCTTCGACGAGCCGTCCGTCGGCAAATCTCGCCCGTTCAAATTGGCGGTTCTCGGGAGCAAATCCGGTGGACAAACGGCACTGTTGGCCGGTGCTTTGTCTAAAGACGTTGATACGACCGTGATTGCCGATTACTTCGGCGACCGGCGATCCATGTGGCAAGAGTCAACCGAGAACAACACCTGGGGACGGTTGGATGAGTTTGGCGATGCGGAACTGGCTCGCCTGATACTTCCGCAGCGTCGCTTGATTATCGAATCACCCGAAAGCGGTGAATCGACAGAAATCGAACGGACCGCACCGCGAGCCGCACCCGGCAAATCAATCGTGACTTCTCGCAACGATGCCGAGCGGGAACTATTACGAGTACCCGCGAGCCTGCGTAAAACAAATCTGCTAATCCTCGAAGCTCAGCGAGAGCGAAATCGCATGTTCGCCGATGCGACATTGCGGGCCGTATTAAAGAACCTCGGCCGCGTCGAGTTGAATGCGAAGATCGATCTTCCCGAGATTCCCAATGCGGAGTTTGTCTCGACGCTCGACAATGACACGCTCGACGAGATTCAACTGCGTTTGGTGCGAGAAACCGCGGCTTACACCCAGGCCCTTATCCGCGAGAGCGAGTATGTCCGCAAGGACTTCATGAAAGACGCCGATCGCAAGTCGCGCGATCCGGCCAAGTGGCATGCCTCGGTCGACAAGTACCGCAAGTATTTTTACGACGAAGTCATCGGCCGGTTCGAGCATGACCTCAAGCCGTTCAACGCCCAAACGCGCCAAGTCTACGATACCGACAAATATCGCGGCTACGAGGTTACGCTCGATGTCTTCGACGATGTGATCGCCTATGGCGTGCTGCTCGTGCCGAAGGATATCAAGCCGGGTGAACGACGGTCGGTGGTTGTGTGTCAGCATGGGCTTGAAGGTCGCCCGCAAGATACGATCGAAAAGGACATTCCTGGCGAACGCTACTATCACCAGTTCGCGGCCAAACTCGCCGAACGCGGCTTTGTCACGTTCGCGCCGCAAAACCTCTACATCTTCAAAGACCGCTTCCGCGAACTGCAACGCAAACTCAACCCGCTCAAGAAAACACTCTTCTCGCTCATCGTGCCGCAACACGAGCAAATCTGCCGTTGGTTGAAGACCCAGCCGTTTGTCGACGGCAGCCGGATCGGTTTCTATGGTTTGTCGTATGGCGGCAAGACAGCCATGCGCGTGCCGCCGCTCGTCGACCACTATTCGTGCGTCATCTGTTCGGGCGATTTCAACGATTGGATTCGCAAGTGCACCAGCATCCGCGATCCGTTCAGCTACGTCGGCACCGGCGAGTATGAGATTTGGGAGTGGAACCTTGCGAACACGTTCAACTATGCCGAGATGGCCGGGCTGATCTGTCCGCGGCCGTTCATGGTCGAACGAGGGCATCGCGACGGCGTCGGCATCGACGAATGGGTCGACTACGAGTACGCCAAGGTACGGCTGTTGTACGTCGATCTGAAGATTCCCGAGCGGACCGAGATCGAGCATTTCGACGGCCCGCACGAGATCAACGGCGTCGGTAGCTACAAATTCCTGCACAAGCACCTGAATTGGCCCGAACCGGCGACGACGACGGACCGTAATTGATTGGCCCCGTGTGGCCAGAATCAGGCGAACGTTGCGGTTTTGTGAAATCGGTCGTTTTTTGCTACCGAACCGTTGACCCGGCCGATGAGCGTGTCTAGGATACGACGTAAATGCAACTGAATTGCAACTAGCCCGACTGTGTGGATCGTGAGCCGTTTGCTACGCCATCGCCGCTATCTCGCCGCCGTCACGTTGGCGATGTACTGCGCGCTGGCCGTGGGTAGCCACGCTCTGCATTGCTGGCTGGGGTGTGCCGGAGGGAACTGCCCGCCGCAGGTCGCGGGTTGCCCGTGCGGTTTGCCGCACCTTGATGAGCCGATTGCCGACGAAGAGGTGTTCACCAACGACGTCGCGCTTGATCGGCGTCATCCGGTCGGGCCGCTCGGCGACACGTGCGGTGATGAGGGCCCGTGCTCGATCTGTCAGTATCACGCCCAAGGGCAGTTGGCGGTTGATGCTTCGATTCAAGTCGCGATTCCGCTGCCGGCTCGGATGCTTCCCCGAGTTGGCGGATTACGGTCCGCTGCTGAGCGTCCGTGGGAATCATTGCCGCGAGGTCCGCCGTCGCAGCACGTTGCGGTCTAACACTTAGACCCAAGCCCCCGTGCTGTTCTTTAATCCCGTTTGTCGCCGATCGATTTCGGCGTTGGGATCGGCGCTGATTGCTCTTTCGACGATGTCGTCGATCAGTCCCAGCGCTCGGACGGACTCAATTCTCATTCCCGGCAATTGATACAACCCCACAATAGGAACTCAGATCATGTTGACCATCATCCGTAACGTATTGCGTAACAAAAAGGGCCAAAGCCTCGTCGAGTACGGCATCCTCGTCGGTGCGATCGCCGTGGTGTGCCTTGCGGCGACCGCTTTGCTCGGCCACAAGGTGAACGACTTGATCGGCGTCTCGGCCGCGTTGCTGCCCGCCGCTCATGACGACGATGCTGGCCCGGTCTACAGCGGCACGCTCGTCAACACCGACAACTCGTCGGGCTCGGTCCGTTTGAGCAGCGTGCCCGGCACGTTCAGTGGCAATCTCGGCATCACCGGTGCTAACGGTCTCGTGACCGACTAGTCTGCGACGAATAGTTAAAACCGAACGATTTAACACCCAGTCTGGATCGAGCATCCAGGCTGGGTGTTTTTTTTTGAAGGATGAAGGTCCGTGACTGCGAAGGAAAGCAAGGTTCAGAAGGAGGCGTTGGCGGTGCCTGCCTACCGCCCTCTGCCTACCCCCGCATTCCCTTACCCGAACTACGGTCGAAAATCATCCTCGTTCTTGATCCCGCACACAAACGCGGCGATCAAATCGGCGGCGTGGTCGATGTCATCGAGCGAGATCATCTCGACCGGGCTGTGCATGTAACGATTCGGAATGCTGACCAAACCGGTGGCCATGCCGCCGCGGCTGATTTGCATCGTGTTGGCATCTGTGCCGGTGGCGCGGGGATTGGCTGCGAGTTGATACGGCAGGTTGTTCGCCGCGGCGGTCGCGAGCAGTCGTTCGACCACGACCGGATTCATGTTCGGCCCACGATACACGACCGGGCCCGACCCGAGACGAATGTCTCCCTCTTGTTTCTTGTCGATCGTGGGGCAATCGGTGG
>JAEUIL010000315.1 GCA_016794255.1 Planctomycetaceae bacterium
CAGGGAGCATGTTTATCTCAGAGCGATGAAAGCCAGGTAATTGTTCGAGTGTACGAAGCCACCTACTCAGAGTCCATGAGACGGTTGCCGAGATTGCCACGCAGCGAGCGCAAATCGACGCTTAGTCAGCTCGTTGGTGCCGCAAAATCCAGTCGCGATGCTGCTGCCGCCAATCGCCGCCGGAGCGCGGGCCCACGTGCGGGACGGGTTCATCGGCTTCAAACGCGCCCAAGTCCGGGGCTGTGCCGCGAAACTCCTCGGCGACGTTCGGCAAAGCGACGCCCGCGTCGACAGCGGCTCCTTCGCGCCGCAGCACGAACGTGGGCCGCTCGTTTGACGGGTACGGCGGAGGCGCGTACCGGGCGAAAATCTGCTCCTTGTCGACGACGCGCCCGTGCTGCTCGATGCCGACCGCGGCCGAGAGCATCGATAGATCGTCGAGTCGCAAGCCATTCCAGTTGAACGGCGTCGGGTGACCTTGCTTGCCCCGCGATGCGCTCGACCAATCGAAGCCGTCGTAGTCGACGTCCGTGCGCCAGTCGGCCCGCAATGTCGAGAAGAGTACATTCTTGCGCATGTACGCCTTCTGATCTTCGGCCTTGGGCACCTGCACGGCAAACAGATAGGGCGAACCTCCGCCATGAATCCAGAGATTGTTCCGCGTCATGGCGGTCAACAAGCCGTGAGCGTGCGGCAACTTGGCACCGGCCGCAGCGGTGTAGCCGATCAGCGTGTTGTTCGCGACGAGATACCGATCTTGCACCCGCAGCTTGAAGATATTGGTCGAGGCGATGATCTGATTGCGAACGATATACCACGGGCCACAGAACATCGCTTGAAACGTGATCCCCGCCGGACCGTCGAGCCGATTGCCCCAAATGCGATTGTTCGCGTAACCATAGTCGGGCTCGACACCGTCGTCGGAGACATCAAACACGTCGTTGGCGAAGATGTCGCAATTCGTATCGCAGTACGACACGCCATCGGCCGTCTTGGTCATGCGGTTGTAACAGACCGTGTGGTGCGACGAGTGGTTGAGTTCGACTCCTTCGCCGGAGATGCCTCCTTTTTCGTCGCCGCTGATGTCGTTGTCGGCGATGTACCAACCACGGACCTGCCGATCGAGGAAAATCGCGTAGCCGAAGTTGCGAAAGGTGTTGGCGCGCACGACGACTTGCGACGAATCACCGCCGCCACGCAGTCCCATGCGATCGTCAGCACGCTCGAACGTGAGCCCCTCGAACCACAGCGCCGAGCCGGTGATATAGCAGCGGTCGAAGACAGCGGGTCCGTCGCCAGCCGCTTTCCAGACGATGTACTTGGCCTGCGCGCCATTGACACCTTCGGCAGCCACAGTTCCCGAGCGATCAAACGTGGGGTTGATGTACTTGCCCGCGTGCAACAACATCAGGTCGCCCGGCTGCGCGGCGCGCTGCGCCTCGATGATCCCACGAAAAGGTTTAATCTCCGAGCCATCGCCTGGCTGGCTGTTGTCATCAGCAGTGCGGGGCACGACGTGCCACGTGCGCGTGGGCGTGCCGTAGTCGGGAATCGGATGCGTGGCGAGTTTCACTTCGCGTTCGGTGTCGCCGCCGTCGGGATCAACTAGCGACAAACGCACGACGTATTCGGCACCAGGCCGCAGGAACATAATGCTGCCGGCGAACATGTTGTACTTGGCCCGCGCGGTTCGGTCGGCATACCAACCGGCGTAGTCGACGCGGAACAACGGCAGAGCGTCGTGCCAAGCGGTCTTGTCACTGCGCCGATAGGCGACGCGGCACGTGGCATTGTGGTTCGTATCACTGCCGCCCAAGTCCCACTCGAAGCCGAGACTGTGCAGAGTCGCATAGCTTTTTAGTTCGCCCGATTTGGCGGCCGGTTGCGGCTGATTCGGATCGGTCGCCGTGCGGTGGTTGGCATAGCCCGGCGGCAAGGTGAGCGACTCGGACTTGCTCACGTCATCCGCGCTGCAGATCGCCGCACATCCAACAAACGACAAGCCGCAGATCCATTGCCAGATCTTCATCGGTCCTAGCTCCTGGTTTCACACGCCGAGCCGCCTAACGCGTCGGCCGAACATCGCTACCAGGATAACCACGCACCGCGGAGTCGGCACTCCTATTCCGGTCCAAAAGTATTCGTGCTGCCGGTCATACCCACGAGCCATTGAGTTTGAGCGTGAACGCGCCGCCGGCGATGTTTTTGCGATTGCGACCGCCGAGCGTACCGTTGGCGGTGACGGTGTCGAAGCCTACCGCGCGCACCGTGCGACCATTGCTATAAACAAGTTCGGCCGTGCTGCCAAACGTGTTGAGAGTGTCGCTGCCTAGCGAATCTTGGAGCGTGGCGACATCCGTGCCAGCGCCCGCGTTGATAGTCACGGTGCGGAAGCCCGTGGCTTGTTGGAGCGTTGTCGGCGTGACGATTACCGAAAAGTTGGCGACGGCGGTCAATCGATCGTTACCGCTGCTGCCGGTGAGCGTGGCGGTGTCGAAGCCGCCGAAGTAGTTGAACGCATAGACCTTGTCATACCCGTTGGCGATGTTGTTGAAGACTCCGGTGCGGAAATAGCGGAAACTGGTGACGCTCGACGTGAACGTATCGATTCCCGGAGAATCGTACATCACGGCGATGTCGAGCCCGCCGTTACCCGCGACGGTGAGCGACTTGAAGCTGTCGAAATACTGCACGGTCGTGGCGGTGTTGACGAACGTGTAATTCCACAACGCGGTCATGGTTTCGTCAGCCGATGTGCCGCTGTACGTGGCGGTGTCGTTGCCCCCCATGCCGTACGCATAGACCCGTTTGAAATGGTTGCCGATCAGGAGTTGCGCTCCCACCAGCATCCGGGCCTGGGTGGGCGTGGCCACATAGGCTTGAGCCGTACTGTCGCCATAGATAAAGAGATTGTCGTCGTTGCCGACGGCGTGAATGGTGTGATTGCCAAACGCGATGGCCTGATTGGTGAAACCGCCACTTTGCAAGATGCCGTAGGGCGGCAAGAGATACGCCGTGTTCACAACGCCCGGATCGTTGTAGATCGCTTCATCGCTCGCTCCGCCGTTGAGAGCCGTGGTCTCGACGTTGCTGAACGAGATCGAGTAGTTGCTCGACGTGATTGAGCCGCTCAAACCGCTGAGTGTGGCGGTATCGCTCAGAGGGCTGAGATTGACCGTCAGCGAATCCTTTCCGCTCGCACCGTCAAATGAAATCGTACTCGCCGAGTACGTCGCGCTGACGCCATTGAGCGTGGCGGTGAACGAGTTTGTCGAACTACCAAAATCGATCAGTAGCGTATCGACGGCGGCGGTGCCGGTAATGGTCAGCGTATCGCCCACGAGTTCAAAGGAATCGGCTATGTCATCGAGAATGCTGGCCGTGACCTGCTGCGTACCCAACTCCTGGCCAAGCGTGACCGTGGCGATATCGACCGCAATCGACTCGGTACCTTCGGGAATTGCGTCGTCGATGCCGAGCAAAGTGATCTCGGCGGTCAACAAGCCGGGCTGAACCGCTAGACTGGCTGAACTGGCCGAATAGTCCACATAGATTTCACCCAATCCCCTGAACGCGAGGTCGACCAAGATCGCTTGGCTCGCAGTCCGATCAAGCGTCACCCGCACTTGGGTCGAACCGCCATTTTCATTGAATGCATTGCCGCTCAATGACAGGCTCACGTTTGGCGCTTCGTCGTCACGAATGTTGACCGTGGCGGATTGACTGCCATTCTCAATCGCATTTGTAACACTCAGCAGGTCAACCACGACCGACTCTTGCCCTTCGAGCAAGGCATCGTCGATGGGAATAAGCGTCACCGAGCCCGACGTTTGTCCGGCCGCGATGACGATGGCTGTACTGCTGGCGGAATAGTCGATGTCTTGCGTGGCCAAGCCCGTCAGTCCCAGGCTGATCGTGACGTCTTGCACCGATGG
>JAEUIL010000366.1 GCA_016794255.1 Planctomycetaceae bacterium
TGGTATTGTGGCAGGCGGCCGGACAACCACTCACCCTGCACGACGTCTGTCCGCAATGTTTCGAGGCGGCGGTAGCCCCCAACGTGGCCGCACGCATCGAGGGCCGCACGGTCGACGAGGCGACGCTTGTCGGCGGTCTCGCCGTCTGGTGGGAACCTAGCGATCTGGTCATTGTCGAAGGGGCGGGTGGTTGGTTCAGTCCACTGAGCGATCGGATGTTGGTCGCCGATCTGGCTCGCAAGTTGCAGTTGCCCATGCTGGTTGTCGCGCGCAATGGCTTGGGAACGATCAATCACACGCTGCTCACGATTCGTGCGATTCAAGCGGTCGGGTTGGTCGTCAAGGGCGTCGTGCTCAACGCAGCCAAGCACGCAGACCCGAGCGCCGCGACCAACGCCGCGGAACTGCGTCGCTGGACCGAGGTGCCGGTTGTCGAACTCGCACGAGATGCCGAGACAATCGACTACGATCCGTTCACCGGCGATACGTCGACCGCGATGCGCAGCGTATGCATGCCGCCGCCGAGAACCACGCCCTTGACCGGCGACACATCGCTGTAGTCGCGTCCCCAGGCAATCGTGATGTGCCGGTCGCTCGGCAAGCAGCCGTTGGTCGGATCGAAATCGACCCAACCGCTGCCCGGACACCAAACCGCGAGCCACGCATGCGACGCATCGGCTCCGACGAGTTTCGGTTGACCCGCTGGGGGATCGGTCACGAGATAGCCGCTCACATACCGCGCCGCCAATCCCAGCGACCGCAGACACGCGATCTGCAAATGAGCAAAATCCTGGCACACGCCACGTCGCAGGCGCAGCACATCGAGCGTGGGTGTGCTGATCGCGGTTGCGGCCGGATCGTACTTGAACTCGCGAAAGATGCGTGTGGTCAACTCGGCGACTGCTTCGACCAGCGGACGCTCGGGCCGAAACGAAGGCGCAGCATACTCACGCACCTCTTTGCTCATTTTCACCAGCGGCGACTCGAACACGTACAACCGCGCATCAAGGGTGGTTTCGTCGAGCGGACGCCGCAGCGCATCACGCACCGCTTCCCAGGCTGGCGTGCTCGCGGACTCGGGCCACGTCGGCTTCGCCACCTCGACCACACTTTGCGAGATCACGGTCAACTCGCGGTGCGGATGCTCGATCATGAAGAATCCGGCGTTGTTGCCGAAGAAATCCTGTCCGGACCGCACGACACTCGGTGTGGGGTGGATGTGCTGACGACTCACGTGGCATTCCTGACGCTCGCTGTTGCGCGGCACGAGATGGACTTGGTTGTGACTGAGCGCCACGGGGGTCGAGTAGACGTACGTCGTCGTGTGATCGATGCGATATTTCATGGGTTAGCTCCCATTCTCACGCGGAACTGCTCCGAGCTGTCGCGATGGCGCAGCGTGCGTGAAATAGACCGCCGTGATGTGATCGGCCAAGCCCGTGATCCGGCCGGTGATGGCGGCCAGAAAATCGCGCAAGTACGGTCGCGTGTCATGCACGTCCAACTCGCCGAGCCCGTCGGCATCGACCAGCCGTAACGTGCGCTGCGTGTCAAAGATCCAATCGCGCTCGAACTGTTCCGGCCGGCGAGCGCCGAGCATCCGCAGCTTCTGCAGGTGATCGGCCAGCGACTTGATTTGAAACGCCACGGCCCGGGGATTGGTGTCATCGATCACGAGCAAATCGAGCACCGGCGACAACTGCAACGACGTGAAATAACGACTGCGATAGGTCATTGTACTGTCGTAAATCTCGAGCAGCATTTCGAGCAGCAGGCTCAGCTCACCAACCGGCGTGACCAGTGTGCGTTCCATGAGCCGCAACAAGTTCTGAGCGCGTTCGATCCGGCGGCCCAAGTCCAGAAAGCGCCAGCCAGGACCGCGCGTCATGTTCTCGTTCGCCAAACCGCTGATCGCCAGCAGCGTGTTCAGCAGTTGATTGAGAAGCAATTGCAAGTCGCCAAGCCGGGCTTTATCGCGTGGCCAGGGGTACAGCACGTCGAGATCCAGCTGATTGATGATCCGCCAACTATCGACCGACAGCCGGTCGCGCAGGGTCGACGCGTTGCGCCGGACCGATTGCATCGTGGCCGCCAGCGAGTTGACGTTCTCGGCGTTGAAGACGAAGTCGAGCAAATCGCCCCGCATCGATTCCCAGTTCGAAGCCGCGGCAGGGCTGGGACACCCGTGCCAAGGTTGATCGGCAGTTAGCAGCGAGTGCAACAGCAACCACAACTCGGTCCCTTGATCGATGCCGCGTTCATATTCGTTTGACAGCCGCACGACAATCGCCCGCAGGTGGCGAACATCTCCCTCGAGCCGCTCGACCAATCGCCCTAGCCAGAAAATGTTCTCGGCCACGCGACTCGGCAGGTCGTTGCCCGTGCGCTGTAGTTCGACGGCCGTCGTGTTTCGCGAGAGCAACGTGACCGGCGCGACCGGACGTTCGGAGAGCACCCAGACATCTTTGCTCCCCTGGCCCGCGGCCATCGACTCGCCCAAGCCCGACGGACTCGACGAGACCCGCGACAAGCCGCCGGGCATCACGCGATAGTCACCATCGGCAGCGACGGCAAACATCCGCAGGCCGACATGCCACGGCTGCAAGCTGTTGTTGCTCCACACCGGCGTGGTCGAACGAACGACATGCGATTGGGCCACGAAATGGCCCGGTTGTTGACGCAGTCGGTGCCGCAAGTTTTCGCGATCGGTCGCGTTCAATTCGGCCGCCACGAGCGCCTGCACACCACGATGCTGCATGGCGGGGCGAATCACGAGTTCGTCGAGATGGGCTTCGACATAGGCCAATCCTTCGCTCGTACCGCACCACCAAGTCGGCACGCTCGGCAGTTGCAACGGCTCGCCAAGCAGCTGCTGGCAAATCTGCGGCAAGAACGCCATCAACGCCGGAGCTTCGAGCCAACCGCTGCCGAGGGCGTTGGCAACGCTCACCTCGCCGCTCCGCACGGCCTGCACCAAGCCCGGCACCCCGGACCACGCATCGGGCTTGAGTTCGAGCGGATCGCAATCCTCGTCTGCCAAACGCCGCAACACGACATCGACTTGCTCAAGCCCGCCCAGGGTTTTGAGAAACACCTGCGTGCCACGCACCGTCAGATCGCCACCTTCGACGAGCGTGAAGTTGAGATAGCGCGACAGATAAGCGTCTTCAAAGTACGTGTTGCTGCGCGGGCCGGGCGAGAGCAGCACCACGCGCGGATTGTCGACCGCCCGTGGCGAAAGGGCCCAGAGCGACTCGCGCAGTTGCATGAAGAACGACGCCAAGCGTTCGACATACAAGTTTTGAAACTCGTCGGGCAACGCGCGGGCGATGATCAAACGATTCTCGATCGCGAAGCCGGCACCACTGGGCCCTTGGGTGCGATCGGCCAGGGTTAACCACCGCCCCTGCTCGTCGCGCGTCAGATGAGCCGCGTACAAATGCAGATAAACGTCCTGCGGCGGTTTGAGCCCATGGCAAGGAAACAAGAAGCCGGCGTGACCGTAGATCAGTTCAGGGGGCAGCAATCCACGGCGCAGCAGCGTTTGCGGACCATAGACGTCGGCCGCGATACGATCGAGCAATCGCGCGCGTTGCGACAGAGCTTGCGACAAACTCTGCCACTCGTGCGGACCGATCAACAGCGGCAGCGGATCGAGTTCCCACGGGCGATCGGGCCCCTGCGGCGCGCCGTAGACATTGTACGTGACGCCGTTCTCGCGCAAGAAGCGTCGCACTTGATCGGCGCGTTGGGCAAGGCCATTGGCTCCGAGCGCGTCGAGCCCCGCGGCAAAGCGCTGCCACCCGGGCCGCACCCGGCCCGACGGATCGAGCATCTCGTCGTATCGTCCCGGTGGCCGATAGCTTTGACAAAGATTCGGCTCCTGCCCACTCTCGGCTGACGGCGACGAGGTCATTACACGATTCGACATGCGCGCGATGTAAACTCAATGACGCAACATTCAGCTTAGTCGATGGGTTGCCGATCGCTCAAGACAATCAGGTCGGAAGCAAAGCCAAGTTCACCGGTCGGCGCAGGTCCAATGTGAATGGATAATCGCGATTGAGTTCCACCGGCGGAACGGGGCGCGAGTTGCCCGTGTGACCATGCGGAACGAACCGCGCCGCTCGGCGACTCTCGGCCGCGTAGGCGTTGACCGGAAATGTTTCGTGATTGCGGCCGCCGGGGTGAGCCACGTGCCACGTGCAACCGCCGATCGAGCGGTGATTCCACGTGTCATAAACGTCGAACACCAGCGGTGTGTGCGGTGCGATCGTCGGATGTAAACACGACGGGGGTTGCCAGGCGCGGTAACGCACTCCCGCGACGAACTCGCCCGGCACTCCGGTCGGATGCAGCGGCAAACGTCGGCCATTGCAGAGCACCAAATGACGCGGGCTGGTGAGTCCCTGCACCTTGACCTGCAAGCGTTCGAGCGAGGAATCGACATAACGTGCCGCTCCGCCCGCACCCGCCTCTTCGCCCAAGACATGCCACGGCTCGATCGCCTGCCGCAACTCGACGTTCACGCCGTCATAGGTGACCTGCCCGATCAACGGAAAGCGGAACTCAAAATGCGGCGCGAACCATGTTTGTTCGACTGCGACGCCGGCGGTGTTCAACTCGTCGATCACTTCGCGGAAATCTTGGGCAATGAAATGCGGCAGCATGAAACGGTCGTGCAGCGAGGTTCCCCAACGCACGAGCGGTTCGCGATACGGCGCTTGCCAGAACCGCGCGACCAATGCCCGCAGCAAGAGTTGCTGGACGAGACTCATCTGCGCATGCGGCGGCATCTCGAATCCGCGGAACTCGACGAGCCCCAGTCGGCCGGTGGATGAATCGGGCGAAAACAGCTTGTCGATGCAGAACTCGGCCCGGTGGGTATTGCCGGTCAGATCGACGAGCAGATGCCGAAACACGCGATCAACCAACCAGGACGGCGTGTGCGCCTGGTCGCGGAGTTGCGTGAACGCGATCTCAAGCTCATACAGGCTCTCATGACGGGCTTCATCGACCCGCGGGGCTTGGCTCGTTGGGCCAATGAATAACCCCGAGAAGAGATACGACAGCGACGGGCGGTTGTTCCAGTAGGAAACCAAGCTGCGCAGCAAGTCGGGCCGGCGCAGGAACGGGCTCTCGGCCGGAGTGAGACCGCCGAGGACCAGATGGTTGCCGCCGCCGGTGCCGGTGTGACGACCGTCGAGCATGAACTTCTCGGTACCCAACCGCGACTGACGAGCCTCGTCGTACAGGGTGGTCGTCATGTGTACCAATTCGTCCCAACGATGCGCGGGCTGCATGTTGACTTCGATCACCCCCGGGTCGGGCGTCACCTTCAGATGCTGCACGCGATAGTCGTATGGAGGCGGGTAACCTTCGAGCCGAACCCGCATTTGCAACTCGGCGGCGGTTTGCTCGACGGCATGTGTCAACTCGAGATAGTCTTCGAGGTACGGCAGCGGCGGCATGAACACATGCAAGCGCCCCTCGCGAGCTTCGACACACATCGCGGTCCGCACGATGTTCGGTGCCGACTCGCCGACCTGCGGCGGGGCATCGGTTCCGATCACCGGCGTCGCCAGGGTTTGCCATTGGCGATCGCCATTCCACAGCCCGGGCCCACGTCCCTCGGGAGCGCCGGCATACTCCGGCATTAGCACTCGGGCACGAGCGGCGACCGCGGCGCGTCCCTGCGACATCGCATACTCCCGCGCGTGTTTGCCATTGCGACTGAAGAGTGGCAACGGCTCGGGCGGATGAAACGGATCACGCTGCGGCTCGATCGTTTTGTCCTCGGGTGCCATCCACGGAATCGAGTCGAGCGGCAAACGGTAACCCATCGGCGAGTCGCCCGGGATGAGATACATCCGTTCTTGACGCAAGAACCACGGTCCGCTTTCCCACTGCGTGCGATTGCCGAGGTGCCCCATTCGCAATGGCAACGCATAACCGACGATCCGCCCCAGGCCCCGTTCAAACACGCGCGCCAAGCGCAGGCGATCCTCGGGATTGTCGAGATTGGAATGCAACGGGTCGACGTTGATCGGCAACCGTCGCTCTTTCCACATGTAGTACCAAACATCCTCGTAGCCCGGTTCGATATGATCGGGACCCACGCCGAGACGTTCCGACAATGCGGTCACAAACGTCTGCGCATCGGTCGAGTCGTAGTTGTCGGTGACGTCATCGGTGGAGATGAGCTCGGCATCGTGCCAGATCGGTTCGCCATCACGACGCCAATAACAACCGAGCGCCCAGCGCGGCAACGACTCGCCGGGGTACCACTTGCCCTGGCCATAGTGCAACAACGGGCCGACTGCGAATCGATCGGCGAGTCGATTGAACAAATCGCCGGCCAAACGACGCTTGTGGGGCCCGAGCGCCGCGGTGTTCCACTCGGCACCGTCCATGTCGTCAATCGAGACGAACGTGGGCTCGCCCCCCATCGTCAGCCGCACCGCGCCGCGTTCGAGCAGCGTGTCGACGTAGTTACCCAA
>JAEUIL010000377.1 GCA_016794255.1 Planctomycetaceae bacterium
TCGAGTACCGTCGCTTCGCCCTGGGCAATTATCTGTTGTACTACCGTGTCAAGAATCACGGCATCTTTCTCGCGCGGATTGTGCATGCCGCCCGCGATCAAAATCGGATCGTGTAACGCGTTAACCAATCCGCGCGAGCTCGCAAAGCGTCGCTGAAGCGACCGGTTGGGGACAACTCCAAACCAAAAAGAATAACGCCTCGCGACACCAGCGGCCGACCGGATGTCCGCGCAAATACCCGGTCCCTTTTGCCGCGGTGAGCGCCGCTTGCGTCGCCCGCAAGACATGCAGGTTGGCCCGAGCACGCAGTTCATCATTCGTGCAACCGCCACTGCCCGCGGCGAGTGCGAGTAGATCGGTTTCGAGCGCTTGCTGCTCACTCCGCAATGCCTCACGCGCTTCTACTAATTCACTACGCAATGACGACTCGTTGCTCAAATACTCGATCGCGGCCCGTGCCAAGCCGAGCGCCAGCGCCGAGGTTTGCAGCCCGCCGGTGTTGGCCCCCTTGCGGCCGGCCATGACGTTCTCGCTCGGCCCCGCGACGATCCATTGCCGTTCGATGAGCGCCTGTCGGCACCGCATCGAGCCGGTGTGCGTGGCACCGAGTCCGACCATCTCGGCGGGCGGATCGAAGGTGATGCCCGAGCGTTCGGTGGGAATTAACAGCAGCGCTTGCCGGCCATCTTCAAACACGCCGCCGGTAAGAATGTAGTCGGCATACACACCGCCGGTGACCCAGGGGCAAAGTCCGTCGAGCTGCACGCCGCCGCCGACTTCGCGTAGCTGCATCACGGGCTTGGCCGAGTGCCGGCGACTGGTCGTGAGTTGCGAGATGCCCACGCTGCCAAAGGCGTCGCCCGCGGCGAGTAGCGGCACGACTTGGGAACATAGTTCTTGGTTGTCGCTTTCGAGCAGTCGCCGGATCACGCCATGGGGTTGCGTGACGAGAAACGCCGTCGACAAACAACCGGCGGCGAGCTGTATATAACCTCGCAGGATATCCGCCTCGCTCCAGCCAAGACCGCCCTGCGCCGTGGGCACGACCCATTGCATGACCCCCGCGTCCTGACAGAGCCGCAAGCCCTCGGCCGGCCAGAGCATGGCATTGTCCAGATCGTCGGCCAAATCGGCGAGCCGGTGGCTCACTTCGCTCAAGCGCGGATCAGCGGGGTGTTGTATCATCATCGAACTGCAACCGAGTGCGAACAGGCAGTCGTCGACCATGACCAAGTCTAGAGAATGCCGAGCCGCAGAGCTAGTTTCGGCAGGCATGTCGCCCAGGCAACCCATTCCTCGCGATGCCGAGGAAACGCGGGAGCTTGTGCGGTTGGCCAGCGAGATGGTGGAACATTGCAGAGATATGCGGACGGCCGTCGTAACGCCGCATGGCGAGGAATCGGCCCACCGCGTGCTGGGCTGGAAATGCCGATACACCCGGCGAAGATGCTTCTTGCTTGAAGTGCGAGCTATGGACAGGACGCGTTGCCCCGATAACTCGAGCGTGTGAGCAAAGACCGGTAGAAGCTTGGCTGCCGACGAAGTCGTCAACACGGTTGATTGATTATGATGAGCGAGCAATTGGTTCTGTTCCGGTTCTGAAACACGCAATACACGTCTGATGTACCGGTTTGGAAACCGAGTTTCGGCTTTGCCGCGACTGGCGCTCAGCTCCGCTTTTCACGGCGTTCGCGGCGTGTTACGCTATTTCAAGCGGTGTGCCGTACCTGGCAAATCGACAACCGGGATGGGTGGCCGAGTGGTTGAAGGCGACGGTCTTGAAAACCGTTTATGGCGGAAGCCATACGGGGGTTCGAATCCCTCCCCATCCGCCTTGAGACGTTGCCGCGTTTTGCGGCGTGTAGTCAGAAGCTGCACAAAGTGTTGCAACTTCAAGTGTTGAGTGCGCTAGTTGCGACTCGCCGCGATTCACGGCGTGTGTTTGCTGCGCCTTATTTTGCGCCTTTGGTGCGTCGCTTTCCGCGCCGCCTCTGAAACCTTCGCTCGCAGCTTTGGCGAAATGGTCGTCGGTCGTTTGGAAGTAGTGTTTGCGGGCAATGTCTTCGCTGTTCCCCACCCAGTCGCAAACAACGTGCGTCGGAAATCGCTCGGCCAGTTCTGTTTGCCGGCTGGAACGCAGATTGTGGAACAGTCGGGGCCAAGGCGTTAGGCCAGCGAGTTTGATGATCCGCTCGAATTGTGTCCTTAGGTTGCAATTTCGCCAGCCGGCTTTGCCTTGGGAACTTGCTCGCTTCCGTTCATCAACCATGTATACGGCACCTTCTGGGGCCAACTCGAAAGCCTCGGCCAATACGGGCCGCAATTCGGGGAATAGCGGAATCGTTCGCGTGCCCTTGCCCGGATGATGTTCTGTCTTAGGCGAGGTAACCAAGATTCGACCGGCGTTCCAATCAACATCCTGCCAGCGAACTGAAAGCACTTCACTCGGACAACGCAAACCGCCGAGGCGGGCTAAAGCCACAATGGCTCGCCAATCGCTGTTGGGGCAGGCTTCCAGCAGTTTCGAGGTTTCTTCAAGCGATATGAATCGCTCCCTGTTCGGCATGGATGCTTTAATGGACACGTCGGCGAATGGGCTTTCGGCAATCAGCCGCCGTCGCACTGCCGCGCGAAACACCATGGTGGCGAATTGCAGTCGCTTGCGGATGGCCATAGGAGCCAGTTTCTTGCCGATCAAATGCAACTTATAGCGATCAGCGTCGCCGGGTGTCACATTTCGCAATGAAATGTCCTGCCCGAAGAACTCTATTAGGCCCATCTCGCCTTGTCGCCAAACTTCTTTCGTCGCCGGCTTTACGTCGGTGCGTTCATCGACGTAGGACTTGATGAACGGCTGAAGCTTCGCCGCAAGCTTTACTTCTGGCTTGGCAATCAGTCCGACTGCCGCGAGCTTCATGACTAGGTCGGCCTCCTGATTCGATACCCACTTGGCTAGTTCGCCTTCGACGGGATGCTTGTAGTGAAGCGCTTCAAGCAATTGCTCAACGCGGTACTTGATGCCTTCAGCGGTGCGTTGTGAGACCTTACGCATTGAGCACGAGTGGCGTGATCAGTCTTGGCCCGAGCGTTGGTCGTTGATGGCGAGCGAACGCCAGCAGCGTGCGCGACCAGTGCTGGAACAATTCGCCGCGTGGCTCGACGAACAAACGCCGCGCTTGTTGCCGAAGTCGCCGTTGCGGCAAGCGTGCGAGTATGCAGGGAATCAATGGTCGGCGCTGGTGCG
>JAEUIL010000379.1 GCA_016794255.1 Planctomycetaceae bacterium
CAGGTGATGGATCGGCCCGGCCACAGACGACCATCATTCATCAGCGACGAGACCGCCACGTCATCGCCCCGCTGAGCGAACACGGGCAGACAGCGCACGACGCCTGTTTGTTGCTTGGGAGTGTCGTTCCTGACAAGCGACACTCCAGCCGCCCCCACCCGAGAGATGAATGGATACATCTGGGTGGGAGCGGCTTTTTTTATGCGCGGAGGACGGGGGGAGATTGAAACACGGAGAGCACGGAGGAGAAGACAGGAGGGCAGAGAGATTGTTTTTTGCTCAGCGTGACACTCACCCATCACGCGACGAACGGGAAAACTTCGTCATGTCTTCCCAAATTCCTTCTTATCTCCTGCCTTCGTCTCCGTGACCTCCGTGCTCTCTGTGTTTCAACTCTTCTCTACTCCGTCCTCTTGCGTCTCGACCGCCCCTGCGGGAACATAACGGTCCACTTATTCGCCGCTTTCGACGCCGAGGATCATTGTGCCCAAGCCGACCGATATTCGCCTGCTGGATGTTGCGACCCGCACGGAAAAATTCGCCTATCGAGCGCCGATCAAATTCGGCGGCCGGGTCGTGACCGATGTCACGCTGTTTCATATGACCGTGACGGTCGAGACCCGCGATGGCCGACGGGCCACCGGCTATGGCTCGATGCCGGTTGGCGCGGTGTGGGCTTGGCCGTCGCAGCGCGTGTCGGCCGCCGATGCCGAGATCGCCATGATCGCGCATAGCGAACGGATGGCGCAGGTGGCTCGCAAGTACGCCGGGGTCGGTCATCCGCTCGAGATCACCCACGAACTGTCGCACGACTACGCGCCGCAAGCGGCCGAGGTGATCAAGGCGCTGGGCTTGGCCGAGCCGATGCCGAAGTTGGCCCAAATGGTGTCGGCCAGTCCGCTCGAATCGGCGATCCACGATGCTTATGGTCGCGCGCTCGGCATGAATTCGTACAACGTCCTCTCGGCCGAGTTCGTCAATCGCGACCTGGGGTCGTATCTGACGCCCGAGTTTGCTGGCGAATATCTCGATCGTTACACGCTGCGCGAGCCGAAAGCCCGGATGCCGTTGTACCATCTCGTCGGCGCGCTCGATCCGCTGACCGCTGGCGATGTCACCGAGCGGTTGACCGACGGTTATCCGCAAACACTGCCCGAGTGGATTGCGTACAACGGCCTGACGCATCTCAAGATCAAACTCAACGGCGACGATCTGGCCTGGGACGTCGAGCGTGTCGTCCGTGTCGAGTCGACCGCGGCACCGGCTCAAGCCGCGCGTGGTTGCCAGGCATGGCATTACTCGCTCGACTTCAACGAGAAGTGCGCCAACGTGCAGTATCTGCTCGACTTCATCGCGCGAGTGAAAGAGCGTTCGCCGCAAGCGTTCGAGCGCGTGCAGTACATCGAGCAGCCGACGCACCGCGATCTGAAATCGCATCCCGAGAACAAGATGCACGCCGTGGCGAAGATCAAGCCGGTGGTGATCGACGAGTCGCTCGTTGATTTCGAGAGTCTGCTGCTCTGCCGCGAGCAAGGTTACTCGGGCGTCGCGCTCAAGGCATGCAAGGGACAGACCGAGGCGCTGCTGATGGGTGCGGCGGCGCAGAAGTACGGCATGTTCCTGTGCGTGCAAGATCTCTCATGCCCCGGCTGGTCGTTTCTGCACTCGGCCAGCATCTCGGCCCGACTGCCGACGATCGCGGCGATCGAAGGGAACTCACGGCAGTATTGTCCGTCGGCGAACGACGGTTGGCGCGAGCGTTATCCCACGATGTTCAAAGTGACCGACGGCATGCTCGGCACCGCAGCGCTCAACGGTGTCGGCCTCGGCTTCGATTGGGTCGAGACCAAACGGTAGGCCGGAATAAGTCCGCGCCGTTTCGGTAGGCAAAGGGAGCAAATGACCAAGGCTCAGGTTCCAAGGCCCAAAGAATGACAGACGGGCGCGTTCCGGTCACAGATGCAGGAGAATGCATTGGGTGTCACAAAACGGCCCGACACCTTTGCTTCCCGAGTGGCGGGTCCAAACTTCCCGGCGAACCCGATCAAGCAGCATCATGTCGCCCCGTCGAACGTGGTTGAGTGATAGGTGGCGCGGTGAGCAATAACACAACTAGCCAGCGCGCAACCTATCACGCAGCGGTGCATCTGCGTACAAGTCCTAGAGTCAGGCGGCAACAGACGAAAAAGCCTTGCCATTCAAATGAGGGGTGCTACCATCACGGCAAGGCAAATCTACTTACAATGTTATCGCAAATACGAAACACTTTGGGTACACATGACGAAGCATGCAGCTGTGGACCGAGAACTTGAACAGCTTCTTCAGACTGGCACGGAACTGATCGCCGCATTGAACGGTGACGACAAACAAAAAAAAGGTATGTTTGTGTTGGACTACCAACCGTGGTACACACAGGCAGTTCGTGTTGTCGAAATACTGATACCCGACCGAGTCTCGGAGTTTCGGGGATATTACGAGATCAATCCAAAACGCAAGCAACTTGATTACGGTAGCTACGTGATTCAGGACTACTGCAAATCGATCCGGCCGGCTGGTTTCGAGTTCTCGAATTTTGATTCCGCATCCCGGGCTACAACCTGCCTGATCAATCAATTGGCGATTCTAAGGTCGGTAAAGTCCCGCTCTGCCAGCGTGATCGCAAATCTCCAAGCAACAATCTTGGCGGACGTTCGTGATCTTGAACTAGAAACCGCGCAAGAACTTCAAAAGACGTCATTACGTGCTGCGGGGGCACTTGCGGGAGTTGTGTTGGAACGACACCTTCAACAAACATGCGACACGCACAAACTAACATTTCGCAAGCAGAAACCGACGTTAAGCGACTACTCCGAGTCGCTGAAACAGGCAAATGTCATTGATGTTGCCGCGTGGCGCAAACTCTCTTACCTCGCTGACATCCGGAACATCTGCTGCCACAGCAAGGGCGACGACCCCACTGGTGAGCAAGTGAAAGAACTGATCGATGGCGTTAACTGGGCCATCAAAACGATCGTGTAGGCGATAACAATCGGTTCAACCGTGGCCGCGGGCCGTGCGGTTTTCGAGATCAACATGGGTTGGCCGCAGCCCGGTTAACGGTGTCGTTAGCCCTCGTATGGGGAAGAAAGGGGCAAGAAAAGGTAATATCACCGCTTTCCTCTTCCGAATGCAACTCGCGGCAGTATTGTCCGTCGGCGAACGACGGCTGGCGCGAGCGTTATCCGACGATGTTCAAAGTGACCGACGGCATGCTCGGCGCCGCGGCGCTCAACGGTGTCGGCCTGGGCTTCGATTGGGTCGAGACCAAAAGGTAGGCCGGAACAAGTCCGCGCAGTTCCGGCAGGTAGCGGTTCCGGACGATCGTGATGCCGTATGATGATGTGTGCCATGTCCACGTCTTCGTGGACATGCGTTTTCACCCGGAGGAGCATGCCCACGCGGACGTGGGCATGGCACACGATTCTGTCAAACGCGATGTTTTCCCCAGCAAAAAGCAAAAGCCCGCTAGACCGGTGTGGCCGGCGCTAGCGGGCTTGGCATTTTTAGTGCGTTTCGCGATCGACTACTGCACCAGCGGCAGCTTGTAGTGCAGGATGCCGATGATGCCCTTGTTGTTGCGATAGTTCTCGTGGCACATGACGCACTTCTCCATCACGACCGGCACCGGCGTGGCTGCGCGGAGAAACTTCTTGCCATCTTCTTCGATCACTTGATCGTAGTACGGCTCGTTCGCCTTGAGACGCTTGACCGCTTCTTGCTCGAAACCGGGTTGCGGAGCGTTGGCCTTCACGAGCGGATCACCGGTGGCGTCGACGAGCCGAGCGTCGTGCCAGCCCTTTTCCTTAATGCCGGCGAACAGCGCCTTGGCGGCCTGCCCTGCCGAGAGATCCGAGCTCTCGTTCACGTAGTGCTTCGTGATCAGGACCACGGCGGTCTTATAGATATCGTCGAGCAACCGCACTTCGCGGCGAGTTCGCTCCAAGACGGGGTCTTTATCCCCCTCGGCACCTACCACGCCTGACTTAGGTGCGATAAACCACAATGCCGCCGCCCCGGCGACCACCACTCCCCACGCGAGAAACTTTCGATTCATGACCGGGGTCCTTTCCACAAAAACCGCCTGAATGGATTGAAACGACAAATGGACTCAGATGTCCACCATGCCCGCAAGTTTACCTCTCGTAAAATGGATGTCAAGGTCTATAATAAATTGTGGTGAAAGCGAAAAGTTTGCCAGAACTGGTGATTTGCGACCGTCGATCGAGTTATTGAGGCCCCACGGGCCCCTCGATCGTCGGCCCCCACTGCTCGGAACCTGCCGCGAATGTTTTCTCAGACCGTCGAATACGCCCTGCGTGCGATCGTGTTGTTGGCGGGCGATCCCGACCAGCCGCGGACCAGCGAGCAAATCGCGAAGGTTACCCAGGTGCCGCACGCGTATTTGTCCAAAGTCATGAAGGGCCTGTGCGATGCCGGTTTGGTCCGCTCGCAACGCGGCATTCACGGGGGCTTCACGATTCTGAAACGGGCGCATGAGCTGACGATTCTCGAAGTCGTCAACGCCGTCGAGCCCATTCGCCGCATTCGCACCTGTCCGCTCGGCATCAGCACGCACGGCATGCGACTCTGCCCACTGCATCGGCGGTTGGACGACGCCTTGGCGAGCGTCGAAAAAGCGTTCGGCGACACGACCCTGGCCGAGGTGCTGGCTGATCCGAATCCGAGCATTCCACTGTGCGAGTTCCCGCCGATTCGCGAGTTGACCCCAGGCACCACCCCACCCGCTGCAACTTAGCCAAAATCGTCGCGCGGCCGCGCATCATAAGTTCGCGCGGGTGCACTCAGTAGCAAGCATGAATCCATCGTGAGAAAAGCGATCGGAGAACATCGTTCCTACGGCCGCTGTGCTTGTTCCGCACAACCGCACTTTCTAGAATCTTGCCATCAGCTACGGAGTCAGCTCGCGACGGGTGTCCGTTGCGCGAGCCCCCCGCAGTCGCCGTAACGAATAGCCCGATGGCACTACTCAAGGTCGTTCGCGGTCCCAATGTCGGCGCCAAATTTCCGCTCGAAACGGACAAGGCGGTCATGGGCCGACATCCGCAGTGCGAGATTTTTATCGACGTCGGCGCGGTCAGCCGTCAGCATGCAATCGTGCTGCGCGAGAATGACGCGTTCTTTGTCGAAGATCTGCACAGCCGCAACGGCACGTATGTCAACGGCGAAGTGATCCAGGGGCGACGCCGGCTCGCCGAGAACGATCGCGTGCGGATTTGCGACGTGATCTTCTCGTATCACGAAGGTGACGGCGAAGACAGCGAACACGTATCGCCGGCCACCGAAACGAGCATGCCTCCGGCCATGATGGTCGACGACGGCGAACGTGCGTCGCAGATCATGACCACGCTCGACGCCGTGTCAGGCAAGGCGACGGCCGTGGGGGTTCATCCCGAGGCTAAGCTCAAGGCGCTGCTCGAGATTGCCCGGAGTTTGCGTTCGACGTTGTCACTCGAGGGCGTGTTGAGCAACGTGCTCGATGGGCTCTTCAAGATCTTCGTGCAAGCCGATCGGGGTTACTTCGTGCTCAAGACCGGCGAGGGCCTGCTGGTGCCGATGGCTACGAAACATCGCCGCGCCAACGCCGACGAGACGATCCGCATCAGTCGCACGATCGTCAACAAGGCGATGGCTTCGCGCGAGGCGATCTTGTCGGCCGATGCGGGGAGCGATGCCCGATTTGATACCAGCCAAAGCATCGCCGACTTTCGCATTCGCTCGATGATCTGTGCACCGCTGCTCGGATCCGACGGCAACCCGCTGGGCGTGATCCAGATCGACACGATGGACCAACGCGCTCGCTTCAACGAGTCCGATCTGGAAGTGCTGGTGAGCGTGGCGATCCTGGCGGCCACCGCGGTAGAGAATGCCCAACTGCACGAGACCGCGTTGAAACAGCAAACGATGCAGCGCGATCTGGACCTGGCGCACAAAGTTCAGCAAGGCATTTTGCCGTCGCGACCGCCGCAACTGTCGGGCTGGATGTTTTACGATCACTATGACCCGGCCAATCAGATCGGCGGCGACTACTATGATTACGTCACGCTCCCCGACAACCGTGTGGGCGTGATCATTGCCGACGTCTCGGGCAAAGGCGTGCCGGCGGCGCTGCTCATGGCGCGGCTCTCGTCCGAGGTGCGTTACTGTCTAGCGACCCATCCGCGCCCGGCCGATGCTTTACGGCAGATCAACGCCGGTTTTTGTCGCGGTGGTTGGGAAGATCGGTTTGTCTCGATGGTCGTTTGCATCATCGACGGCACGCACAACACGGTCAGCATTTGCAACGCGGGTCACATGGCCCCGCGGCTCCGCAACCAAGCGGGGAACGTCGTTCCGATCGGCGATGCCGAGACCGGCTTCTTGCTCGGCGTGAGTGACGACTTTGAATATGAAGAGTTGACGCTCTCGCTTGAGCCGGGCGAATCGCTGACGCTGTTCACCGACGGCATCAGCGAAGCGATGAACCCGTCGAACGAAACGTATGGCCTCGATCGGCTCGATCTGTGCCTCACGATGTCCGACGCGGGTGATATTGCGCAGCTTGGCAAGCGCATTTTGGAAGATGTCGGCGTGTTCGTCGGCGCGCGGGCGCAAAGCGACGACATTTGCTTGCTCTGTTTCGGCCGGCAGAAATAGGCGAATTTGCCGGATTCACCGCATGGTAGCCGAACTCGCCAGAGTTCGGGCGGTGGCCCTGTGAAAGGACTCCCGAATTCTGGTGAATTCGGCTACGAGCACCGGCTTTCGGCTCTCACTTACTCCTTCGGCACCGGCAGATGTTTTGCGAACCACGCCACCATCCGTAGCCGCATGTCGCTCAGATATTCGTGCCCGGTGTTCTTGTACAACACGCTCTCAAAATTCTCCGGCTTGTCGTATAGCTTGTAGAGCGGAATCAACTTCTTCTCGAGCGCCTCGACGCCATCGGGGGGCGCGTTGTGATCCTGATCGCCCGAGAGCTGCAACATCGGCCGCGGCGCGACGCAAGCGTAGATCGCTTCGGTGTCGAAGTGCTTCAAAATGCCGGGGACCCAATAGTAGATGCCGTGCGAACTGCTGTGCGCGAGTAACTCGGTGTAGCGTGTAAAGCAGGCCACGCCGACGTTGACCTTCACGCGCTCGTCGATCGCCGCCAGCCACCAAGCGCGCGTGCAGCCCATGCTCATGCCGGTCGCGCCGATCGCCGCCGGGTCGATCTCGGGCCGCGTTTGCAAATAGTCGAGCAAACATTGTTCGTCGCGAAGCATCATGCCCCACAGCGTGCGGCCTTGCCACAGATGCAGCTTGAACAGACTCATTTCCTGGCCATAGGCGTCGCGTTCGCGCTTGCCACGGGGCCCCTTAAACACCCGTTCGCCGTTGAAATAAGCATCGATCGCGGCCACGACATACCCCTGCTTCACCAGCATCCAGCCGAGCGAGAACTCGTTCTCGGGATTCGGCAAATACTCGTTCTTCGAGCCGCTGTGCCCATGCATGCCAATGATCGCCGGGACACGCCCCTTGCGTTGTTTGGGGATCGCAATGATGCCCGGTACCTGCATATCCACCCCATTGAAGAACTCGATTCGCTCCAGGGTATAGTCACCCTTGTCTTCGCGGGAGATGACTTTGACCTGGGCCGGGTCGGGTCGCGCGGGCATGTCGCCCAGTAGCTCGACGAGCAGCGCGCGGGTGCGCGGCTGATCGCGATCTTGCCATTGTTTGAGATCCGTGGGCACAGGCCAATCGGGCACACCCAGATTGCGGAACGACTCGGGCACGTCGGCCCACGGCGCGCCCCACTTCGTGCCCCCCTTCGACTTCTCGGGTGTCACGCGCACTTGGCCCAGGGCTGAAGCGGTGAAGCCAACCATCACGGCACCAAATAAAACTGCACGACCCACAATAAACCACATGGTGTCAACGTCCTAAGCAAAGTCGGGGGCTTCGTAATCGAGTGTGGTTTACGGTATCTTTGCGATGGCCGCCGAGCAAGCAATTTCTCACGACACCGTTGATCTTTCGATGCCGAGCCCCCTGCACGACACCACGATTCTCCAAGCGGTCACGCGCCTGCAGAATCGATTCATTCGCGAACCGAATTCGCGGCAGCGTTTCCAGGAAGCGCTCGACGCCCTGCTGCAACTCAGCGGGAGCGAGTACGGATTCATCGGCGAAATGCTCACCGACGCGCACGGTCAACCGTTTTTACGCACGCATGCCGTCACCGATATCTCGTGGAACGAAGAGAGTCGTAGTCAGTTCGATCAAGCACTCGAGACAGGTCTGGAGTTTCACGAACTCGAAAACCTGTTCGGTGAAGTCGTCAAGAAGCGAACCGTCGTGATCGCGAATGATCCCGACAGTGACGTGCGACGCGGCGGTTTGCCCATGGGACATCCCGAGTTGAAGTCCTTCTTGGGCATCCCGTTCATCGTCGAGGATGAACTGATCGGCATGGCGGGCGTGGCCAATCGTCCGGGGGGCTACGACGTCGAGCTGAGCGAATGGCTCGATCCGCTGATGGTCAGCTGTGCATCGATGGTCTGGGCCGCGCGTAATGAACGGCTGCGGCAAGAAGCCGAACAGGCGCTGCGAGCCAGCGAACGACATACCCAGGCCGTCTCGGAACTGGTGACGTTCGTAACCTTCAGCGGGCCGATTGATCCGCACGGCAACATCACGTTTCATCGCTATCGCGGCAGCAAGATCGAGATGCCGTTGAATATGCCGCTGCCGCTCATTGAACTGATGCGACTACGCATGAGCGACGAGGATGTGGCGCTGGCAGAGCGCAGCTTGGAAGAAGCGCGTGCCGGGCGCGACGTGGTGTTCGATTATCAAGCGCCAGGCGACGACGATTTGATGCACTGGTTCAGTTGTCACGTGCGGCCCCAACCCTATCCGGCCGGTGGCGACGGCTGGATTATGATCTACGGCGCGATCGTCGACATCACAGCCAAGAAGCTCGCCGAGCTCGAAACCTTGCGGCAAAAGCAAGAGCTGCAAACGATCTTCGACGCCATGCAGGCGCGCGTGATTTACTTCGATACGGCCGGTCGCTTTCTGCGGCAGAACGCGTTTTCGCGCCGAGCCAGCGGCCTGAGCGACGAGGCACAACACGGCAAGACTCGCTCGAAGTCGCCTTGTTCTGGGACGATCCCGAGTTGCGTCACGCAGAGACGCTCGAAGTTGTCCGCACCGGCGTATCACGGCTCGGCTCGCTGGAAACCTATGCCGAAAACGGTGAGCGACGCTGGGCGAGCGTCGACAAAGTGCCGACCCGCGATCCCGGCGGGACCATCACCGGTGTGCTCGTGTTCATTCGCGACATAACCGATCAGCGCCGGGCCGAGATCGCGTTGGAAGAACGCAATCGATTCATCGAACGCGTGTCCGCCCTCACGCCCAATCTCATGTATGTGTTCGATTTTGAACGCATGCAGCCGGTCTACACCAATCGCCCAGCGAGCGTCTTGCTCGGCTTTGACGATCCGCAAGCGCACACCGATTTTACGCTGGCCGATCACATGCATCCCGACGACCTGGCAACGGTTATGACGCGGATGCACGGCGTCGCCCATTTAGCAGACGGCCAGATTACCGAGTTCAGTTATCGCCTGCGACAACGGGACGGTTCGTATCGTTGGATGATGTCGCGAGCGATGCCGTTTGAACGTCATACTGACGGGACCGTGCGGCTGGTCGTGGGTATGTCGATCGACATCACGTCACTCAAAGAGACCGAGGCCGCACTGCGCAACATGGTGCAGCGTAACGACGCCTTGCTCCAGGCCATGCCGGACTTGATGTTCCTGATTTCGGCCGAGAACAAGTTTGTCGACTTTCATTGTCCCGAGACCGCCATTCTGGCGATGCCCCCAGAGAGATTCCTCGGGCGCGATGTCGCCGAGGTCATTTCGCCCGAGATCGTGGCCGGTTTGGAGAAGGCCCGACACTCGGCCTCGTCCGACCGTTTGGTGCACAGCTTCGAGTACACCATGGACCTCGGTGGTCAGTCGCGTCAGTTCGAGGCCCGGGTCGTGGCGTGCGGTATCGATCAAACGCTCGTGATCGCGCGCGACATCACCGAACGAATGCAGGCCGAGACCGCGCTGCGCGAGAGTGAGGCCCGATTCCGGCAATTCGCCGACGGTATTGATCACGTCATCTGGATGGCCTCGCCGGCGATGGACACGACCATCTTTGTGAACCGCGCATATGAAACGATCTTCGGTCGATCACGCGACGAAATGCTCGCTCAACCGACCGACTGGATGCGGGCCGTGTACACCGACGATCGCCCACGGGTCAGCGAGGCGATGTCCAAAATCCGCTCGGGCCCGCAACGCAGCGAGTTTCGCATTCTGCGGCCGGACGGCAGCTTGCGCTGGCTCCGCGGCCTGGGTCTGCCCATCTTGAGCGAGTCGGGCGAGATTTACATGTTCGCGGGCATTTTTGAAGACATCACCGCTGCCAAGGCCTCGGCCGAG
>JAEUIL010000391.1 GCA_016794255.1 Planctomycetaceae bacterium
TGGGTGGTTCAAGCACCCTTGAACCGCTGCTCGCTCCGCCGGCTGCGGGTGGTGCGGCGGCTCCGGCCGATGCGGCGGGTGCCAAGCCAGCCGCCGTTGCAGATGGCGGTCAAGCGGGTGTGTTCACCGGGTTGAAGGCGGCTCTGGCCGAGATCCTCAAGGAGCATCAAGTCGGCGTGCGTCAATTGGCCGAGTCGTCGGACCCGGTTACGCTCGCGCAACTTGCCGCCAAGGTGATGCCGCTGCCCGATCCGAACACGCACGACCACGCTCACGGCGGTCTGAACGAGACTTACCCGTGGATGCGGCTACCGATCGTGATCCCGGGCGGCAACATGTGGGCGAGCACCTACTTCTTGCTCACCGGCTTCCATGCGATCCACGTGCTGGTCGGCCTGATTGCCTTTGCCATGCTGTTGCCCAAGGACCTCACCGGGCCCCGTGCGGGCACGATCGAAAACGTCGGTCTGTACTGGCACTTTGTCGATCTTGTCTGGATTTTCTTGTTCCCGTTG
This sequence comes from Planctomycetaceae bacterium, assembly GCA_016794255.1. Lineage (GTDB taxonomy): Bacteria > Planctomycetota > Planctomycetia > Pirellulales > PNKZ01 > JAEUIL01. The sequence continues at coordinate 516 of JAEUIL010000391.1, forward strand.
TTGTATTTGTTCTAGGCGTCCGCTTCGCTACCGTCACAAATTCACCGCAAAACTCACGTCCTCGCAGGACTCTTGCTCATGACCGATCATCATCACGGCTCCGCCGACGCTCACGGTTCGCACGACCACGGCAGCCACGACAACAGCAAATACATCTACGTCTTCATCGCGCTCTGCGTGCTGACGTCGATGTCGTTTCTCACGTACACGGACTTCTGGCCGTTCAAGGGGATGAAGGAAGTGACGTGGTTGTTCATGATGGCCGTGTCGTGTGCGAAGGCAAGCTTAGTGATGATGGTCTTCATGCACTTGTGGTGGGAGGCCGACTGGAAGTACGTGCTCACGATTCCGGCCTCGATCATGTCGATCTTCTTGATGTTGGCCTTGGTGCCAGACGTTGGTTTGCGAACGCGCACTTACTCCAAGTCGCGAATCGACAACATTGCTCAGCCGTCGGATGTTTCGGAAGTCGTCAACCAAAGCAAACACGTCGAGCATCCCGCCGGTCATTAACGCCCCGCGGATTCCTTGCGATCTCAATCTCAGCAGCGACCGCCACATGACGTCCGTCGACACAGCCATCGCCGTGTCGGGTCTCACGCATCGCTATGGCACACGGACGGCCTTGGCGGGACTCGAGCTCTCGATTTGTCGTGGCGAGATCTTTGCGATTCTCGGACCCAATGGTGGCGGCAAGACGACGTTCTTTCGGCTGCTATCGACCTTAATTCCGCTGCAAGCCGGTTCGATCTCGATTCTCGGCGTGGATGCCGGTCGCGAGTCACGGCGCGCTCAGGCGTTGATCGGCGTGGTGTTTCAGGCGCCGAGTCTCGACAAGAAGCTGACCGTCAGTGAGAACTTGCGCCATCAAGGACCGCTCTACGGGCTGAGCGGCGCTCGATTGCAGAGCGCTCACGACCGACTCTTGGATCGCTTGGGACTCACCGATCGCGCCGCGGATCTGGTCGAAACGCTCTCGGGCGGTTTGCGGCGACGCGTCGAGCTGGCCAAGGGTTTGCTCCATCAGCCACCAGTTCTGATTCTGGATGAGCCCAGCACAGGCCTCGATCCCGGCGCGCGCAGCGATTTGTGGAAGTATCTCCACGAGATTCGTGAGCAGGACGGCGTCACGGTCGTGTTGACGACTCATTTGCTGGAAGAGGCTGAGAAGGCCGACCGGATCGCAATTCTCGACGAGGGGCAACTCGTGGCGCTCGACACTCCCGACGCGCTGCGTGCCACGGTCGGGGGCGAGACGATCACGATCGAAACAGACCATCCCGACACGATCGTGAGCCAGATCCAGGCTCGGCATGGGCTCACCGCGAGCGTGATCGATGGCGCGGTGCGGCTCGAGGTGCCCTCGGCGCATACGTGGATCGCGCGGATCGTCGAGTCGCTGCCGGTTGGCCACATCCGGGCGTTGACCTTGCGCAAGCCGACGCTCGAGGATGTCTTTATCGCCAAGACGGGACACCGTTTCTGGACCGACACGGAGGGCCGGCGGCATGACTGATCGACCACCGTCCGCCGCCCTGCTCGTGGTCCAACCCTGGCGCGTCGTTGCGACTTTGGCGGGACGCGAGCTGACGCGTTTCTTTCGGCAACGGAACCGAGTGATCGGCGCGTTGGGACAACCGCTCTTGTTTTGGCTGTTGTTCAGTGCTGGCTTGGGGCCTTCGTTCCGCATGCCGGGCGCGGCGGATTCATCGCTCAGTTTTGGTCAGTACTTTTTCCCCGGGACGGTGGTGCTGATTGTCTTGTTCACTTCGATCTTTGCCACGATTTCGATCATCGAAGATCGCCGCGAGGGATTTTTGCAATCGGTACTCGTCGCCCCGATTCCGCGGTGGGCGATGGTGCTGGGCAAGCTGCTCGGCGGCACGTGCATCGCCGTGATCCAGGCGGTGTTGTTCTTGGCTCTCGGCTGGTTCGCGGGTTTGCGGTGCGATGGTCTCGAACTGCTCGCCATCGTGGGGCTGTTGTTTGTGCTGTCGCTGGCGCTCACGGGCCTGGGCTTTGTCATCGCTTGGCGGCTCGATTCGACGCAGGGCTTTCACGCCATCATGAGCGTGTTTCTGATGCCGATGTGGTTGCTCAGCGGAGCGTTTTTCCCGGCGAGCGAAGGTGTGCTGTATTGGGTCACTCGGTTCAACCCCCTTTCCTACGGTGTCGCCGGATTGCGGCAACTACTATATTCAACTGAGGTCGGCGCGGCGCACGCATTGCCCTCGCTGGCCGTCTGTTGGTCGGTCACCGTGCTCTTTGCGGTGGTCACGTTCGTGGCCTCGTGGCGAGTATCGGCCCAGCGTATTTCCGGAGATCTGTTATGAGCACGTCGGTTAAAATCTGGGTGACGATCCTGCTGCTGGCCGTGACTGGCTACGCGGCTTATGTCGGTGCCAAGGTGTATCGCGCCGTCAACGTCGAGAACACGCCCGCGTCGTCCTTTGCCGATCCCTCGTCGAGCGTGGGCCAGGCCCAAAGCGTCACCTGGGCCGATGTCTCGAAGGTCACGTTGATCGAACGGAGCGGCGAGCCCTTGCCCCTCAAGCAGTTCGAGGGCCAGGTCTGGGTCGTGAACTTCTTCTTTGCCACCTGCCCAGGTTCGTGCAAGACAATCAGTGCCGAACTCTCGAAGATCACCAAGGAATTGGTCGACAAAGACGTGACGTTCGTCAGCATCTCGGTCGATCCCGAGACCGACACGCCGGAGCGGCTCCGCGAGTACGGCAAGACCTACAACGCCGACGAGAAGAAGTGGCTGTTCGCGACCGGCGATTTTGAATTGATCCGCGGTCTGTGCTCGGACATTTTCAAGATTCCCGTCGAGCGGAAGACGCACGCCGATCGGCTCGTGCTCATCGATCGTAACGGTCAGATTGCCGGCACGTATCACACGAAGTACCCTGAGCATGTGGCGGCGATGAAACGCAAGATCGACAAGCTGTTGGCCGCCAAGGCCGGTGATTCGAGCGGTTCGGAGCCGGTAGAAAGTCCCGCTCCGCCCGGCAGCAAGGAGACGCCCAAATCGTGAGTTCGTTGGTACTTTGGGGGCTCGCAATTCGAGACCTCCCCGCCGTCAACGCCACGCTCAATGGCTTGGCCCTCGTGTTGCTCGTCGCGGGTTACGTGCTCATCAAGCAGCGGCGTGAAACGGCCCACAAGTGGGCGATGCTCGCGGCGTTCGCCACGAGTTGCGTCTTTTTGGTGTGCTATTTGGTCTACCATGCCTACGCGGGGCACGTCCCCTTCGCCGGACCGGCGAACGTGCGGCTGGTCTATTTCGCGATCTTGATCAGTCACATCGTGCTGGCCGCGATCGTGCCGGTCCTGGCCCTGTGGACCATTTGGCTCGGCTACCGCGATCGACGAGCCGCTCATATTCGCGTGGCCCGGTGGACATTTCCGATTTGGTTGTATGTGTCGGTCACGGGCATCGTCATTTACGTGATGCTGTATCATCTCTTTCCCGCTGCCGATTAAAGTCGTAGACTTAAACGAGTTTGCCCCCTGCTCCTTCACCGAGTTTTGAACCATGTGGCGTCGCATTGCGTGGATGATCGTGGCCTTGGTGACGGGTCTGTTGTTCGCGACCGTCGCCGAGGCTTGCCCGACGTGCAAGGAAGCGCTCAAGAGCCAAGCCAAGTATGGCAATCTGCCGCAGGCATACATGTGGAGCATTCTCTTCATGATGTCGATGCCGTTTCTGCTCTTGGGCTCGTTCGGCGCTTACATCTACGTGTTGTGCCACCGTAATCGTCCGCCCGTGATTACCGGTCCCGCGGCGGCAACAGCTCCGGTGGAGCAAGAGCCGGTCGAAGTGTAGCGATTCTCTTTCCAGGATGTCGGCGAAGTCTATTCTCGTAGCCGAATTCGCCAGAATTCGGGGGTCTTTGACAGCGCTACCACCCGAACTCTGGCGAGTTTGGCTACCTTGCAATCCTCCGGCCACTCTTTCCAACTTACGGACCATGCGGTGACAGCTTTCGCTTGGGAACGCGCCGGATTTGCCGCGGCCTGTGTGGCGACACCGATCGTCTGGGGCTGGTTGACGCATGTTCTCTTCGTGTGGCTTGATCGCCGCCGAACGACGCCCCCCGGTATCGCGCCGACCACGCACGACTACGAAATCTAAGATGCCATGCCCGACTGGCTCATCGTGCTGTTGATCGGAACGTTGGTCGGCATCATCCCCGGGCTGTTCGGCGTAGGGGGCGGGTTCTTGACCGTCCCACTGCTGCACGTCTTCGCGGGAGTGCCGCTCCATTTGTGCGTCGGCGTTTCGTCGAGCCAAGCCTTGGGGCCGGTCACCACGGGCATGCTGCATCGCCACGCGCTTGGCAAGCTGGAATGGCGCATCGGTCTGATCATGATCGGCGGCACGGTCGTGGGACTGCTGCTGGGGATCGAGTTTCTCGAATGGGCCACGAAGTCGGCCGGCGTGTGGCACGTGTTCGGGCGTGACTTGCCCGGCACACGCATCATCATTCCGTGTACGAATCTCGCGTTGCTCTTGTCCCTCTCGGCACTCGTCGCTTGGGAGTACCGTCACAATCGGACCGGCAGCGGCGAGCCCGAGCGTGGCTGGCTCGACGACTGGCATTTACCGCCGTATGTCTCGCTGCCCGAGTTGCAGGGACGACGCGCGTCGATCACGTTGCTGCAGACGATCGCGCTCGGGATCGGTTTCCTCAACGGCGGGTTGGGTATGGGAGGCGCGATCGTCATGATGCCCGCGCTCGTCTATCTGGTCGGGGTCGATACCCATCGCGCGATCACCGCGACGCTCGTGGTCTCGTGGTTGAACTCGATCGTCGGCACGCTGCGTCATGCCTGGCTGGGGAATGTTGATCTCGAATTGGTCTGTTGGCTGCTGGTGGGTGGCGGTGTCGGGGCGAAGTTCGGTTCCTGGCTGCACGATCAACTGAGCGGTCGGCACCTGCGCGGCTATTTTTCGCTGCTGATTCTCGCTTCGGCCGGGCTCGTCGCCTGGGAAATCGCCACCATATTGTGGTAGTCGCAGGCCGCCGAGCGGATCGTAGTGCTGTTTCTTCTTACGCGACGTGTCTCGAGAACAGGCCGGGAATTCGAGATTCTGCAAGCCGTGGTCCGACGTTCATGATGGAAGCCCCGGCGACACCCAAACTCAAGCGATCATTCTTTCAAGCAGCAAAACTCACGCTATGAACTCGCGTATTGGCAGCGCAGTAGGCGATAAAACGGAGGTGCAGCGAATCGCTCGTAGTCAGCTCATGAATTGCCAGTGGATAAGTCTCGGATAAACTGAACGAGTCGATCCATGGTGAGATGCGTCGGTCAGCCCACTGGAGTTAAAGCATGATTTTTCCCATCAGCGACGACAATCGCGATCGCACCGAGTTTCCCATCGTGAACGTCATCTTGATCGCGATCAACGTCTTGGTGTTCGTCGTGTTTCAGGGGCTGGGAGAGAACGACCGGTTTACCTATGCCTTCTCAACCGTTCCGGCCGAGATTGTCTCGGGCGAAGACAAGGTTACCGAAGATCGCATCGTGCGAATTAAAACCGTCAACGGTCCCGAGCAAGTAACGATAACAGGGTTGCAAGAGACACCGATTCCCGTTTACCTAACATTGCTGACGAGCATGTTCATGCATGGCGGCATTGCCCATCTGCTGGGGAACATGTGGTTTCTGTGGATCTTCGGCGACAACATCGAACAGGACCTCGGCAAGCTGCGTTATACCTGCTTCTACTTGCTGACAGGCCTCCTCGCCTCGTTGACGCACGTCGTGTTCAACAGCACTGGTGAATCGGCCATGATCCCCAGTCTCGGCGCCTCGGGAGCGATCTCGGGCGTCATGGGCGCTTATTTGGTCATGCATCCGCATCGTCGCGTGAGGGTCATGATGATGCGCGTCGTGACCGAGGTGCCGGGATACGTGGCCGTCGGCTTGTGGTTTGTATTTCAAGTCATCAGCGGCCTGGGATTGCTCGGCGGCGAACACGGAGGCGTCGCGTATGGCGCCCATATCGGCGGATTCATTGCCGGGGCGATTCTCTGCAAACCGTTTGCGATCGGCCGTGACGTGCAACCGTTGACGAGTCAGCAGTACCGCGGTGATTGGCGAGGCTAGCGAACGGCAATCGAACTAGCCGTCGCGAGTCGCTGCGATCACATGACAGTGAACGAGCGTCGATCGCGGTGGCTCGACTCGCAAGCCCGCCGCAACGAGCCAATCGCGATACTCGGCGTAGCTATAGGCCCGGCCTTCGGTCAACGAAAACAGCGACGCCGAGTACAGCGCAATCGGCAACGGGCCGTCGTGCTCGTCGTTCAGTAGCACGTCGTGAATCAGCAATCGGCCACCCTGCGGCAGCGATTGGGCCGAACGCTCGACGAGCCGCCGGCACTCGGGCACGTCCCAGTCATGCAAAATGTTCGATAGCAGATGCACGTCACAGTCGACCGGCACGTGATCGACAAACATATCGCCGGCGACGAGTTCTACGCGGTCACTCACGCCGTGTTCGACGCTCAATTCCTGGGCCACCTTGAGTACCTCGGGCCGATCCCAGATGACAGCCCGCAACTGCGGATAGCGCTGCAGATACGCGATCGTGTACAGGCCGCTGCCACCGCCGATGTCGAGCAGCCGCCGCGCATCGGCCAGCGGATACCGCGCGGCGAGCACGGGCGCCACATTGCGTGCGCGACCGGCAAGCGACAACGTCAGATGTCGTGCGCTGGCCTCGCGTTCCATCGCCGAATCGACGCCGGCGCGAAAGATGAACGCCGTCCCCTCGTCGGGCTTGTCTTGACCTGCGGGCCGATTCGTCTTGAGCCGCGCGATCATCGCTTGCACACCGGGGCTGTCGCCGGCCAAGCCGAGATAACCGCTCACATCCCAAGGCGACTCGCGGGTCAAATGCTGTTCGGCGAGCGGCGTGAGCGTCAGTCGGCCTGCGGCATCGAGCGCGAGCAGCTGCATCGCCCGTAGCGCCGTGATCAAGACCGTGGCCGGTCGCGGAGCTAACCCCAGCACAGCGCGCAGCTCATCAAACGAGCGTGGCTGTCGTGCCAACTGATTGAACAAGTCGAACTCGACGACCGCCGCAGTGAGCAATTCGGTGCCATGAGCGCCGCGAAACAGTTCAAAAATCGGTGCTGGGTCAGCAGATGGCGGCAATAAACGATGCATACGAGGTAAGCCCGTCAAAGGAGTCGTTTGGATGCGATGCTGCGATCAGCCCCAACGGCACGCTCGACTACGCCGCGTCGATCACACCTGAGATAATCGCGGCGACGTTGCCTGCGGCTTGCTCGACGACTTGCACGACCTCTTCCCCTTTGGTCTCGGTGAGCGATTCGGGAGCGCAGACATTGCTGACGATCGACATGCCCATCACTTTCAAACCGGCGTGCACCGCGACAATCACCTCGGGCACGGTGGACATGCCGACGACGTCCGCTCCGATCTGACGCAGCATGCGGTACTCGCTGCGCGGCTCGTAGTTGGGGCCACGTCCGGCGACATAGACACCGACATGGGCAATGATGTTTTGTTGACGCGCGACCTCGAGCGCTCGCGCGATCATCTGCGGACAGTAAGGGCGCGACATGTCGGGAAACCGCGGGCCGAGCCGATCGTCGTTAATGCCCACGAGCGGATTGTCCCACATGAGGTTGATATGGTCGTCGATCAACATCAGTTCGCCTTGCCGGATGCGCGGGTTGAGTCCGCCCGAGGCGTTGGTCACGATCAGCGAGTGGGCCCCCAGTGCTTTCATGATCCGGATGGGCAACGTGATCAGCTTTTGCGGATAGCCTTCGTAAGCGTGGAAACGCCCCTGCATGATCATTACGCTACGATCGTGAATCCGCCCGAGTACGAGTTGTCCCTTGTGACCAATCACGGTTGAGACCGGAAAGTTCGGGACCGCACGATACGGAATCACGACACGCTCGGTCACGAGATCGGCCACCGGCCCCAGACCGCTGCCCAGCACGATGCCGTACTCGATCGGATGCCGCCACTGAGTGCGAATGAAATCGGCGGTCTCGGTAATCTTGTCAAAGAGATCAAGCATAAATGACGATGCCGTGTGGGCGCGGTGCAGGTGACCGGGCAGTTCGGTTGGCGACGCCCGATCGGGAAACGACGTCACATCTTAAACGTTTCTGGGGCGAGTTCCAGCGGCTGTCGCCAATTCAAGCAGCCACGGTATCTTCTGGAGAAACCATTGCCGCCGGTAGATCGTGATGTCGTTTGGGGAGGTGTGCCATGTCCACGTCTGCGTGGACATGCGTTCTTCTGGGGAACATGTCCACGCGGACGTGGACATGGCACACGATTCATACAAGCGGCCTCACGACTCGCCGATCGAGTCAATTATCAGCCGCCATCATGCGATGCGTAATGGATCCATCGCTAGTCGATGTAGACGAATTCGTTCAAGTTAAAGATCGCGAGACAAAAATCTGCCAGCCGTTCGGCACCGCGGGACGAATCGCCGTTCTCCCGCAAGAATTTCATGGCGGCTTGCATTTCCGCGGCACTTGGCTCACGGGCCAAACAACGCTGATAAATCAATTTGGTTTGCGCCTCGAGATCGTTGGCGTTACACTGCTCGACGAATCGTGCCAGGGCCTGAGCTTCGTCAAACACAAACTGCGAGTTGAGCATCACCAGCGCCTGGGGCGCGATGGTCGAGCGATTGCGACGCGGGCAGCTTTCCTGTGCGTCGGGTCGGTCGAAGGCCTCGAACAACGGATAACGCAGATTTCGTCGCGCGAACAGATACACGCTCCGCCGCCGATGGTCGGCCTCGTCGGCGCTAACCTTCCATTGACCTTTGAGCAGCGACGCGACCAGTTCTTGCGGCAGCGGCGGCATCACGCCGGGACCACCGCGCTCGGGATTGAGCCGATCGCTCACCATCAACAGCGTGTCGCGAATGGCCTCGCCATCGAGTCGCCGTCGCGGAAAGTGAGCGAGCAGAAAGTCCGTCTCTGCCTTCAGTTTGCCGCTGTTGGACTCGGTTTGGTACACCGCACTGCTCACGATCAGGCGTTGCAAACGCTTCAAGCTCCAACCGTGGTTCACGAAGTCGAGGGCGAGCCAGTCCAACAACTCGGGATGCGTGGGGCTGTCGCCCATCACGCCAAAGTCGTTCGCCTGCTGGCAGAGACCGTAGCCGAAGTGTTCTTGCCAGACACGATTGACAATCAATCGGGCCGTGAGCGGATGATCGGGCCGCGTCAACCACCGGGCGAGCGCCAAGCGGCGGTGGGACGGGTCGATACGCGATTCAAACGGGTCCGCCACGCGTGGCACGCCCGGTTCAACGCGTGGTCCGGGACGGCGGAAATCGCCGCGAATCATCAGTCGGCTGGGCTCGAGTTTCTCGCGTGATTCAAACACCACACGGCCCATCGGCTGCTTGGTAAATAGCGCCGCCGATTCAAACACGGCTCGCAGTCGGTAAAAGTCGTGCTGGCTGATTGGTTCGTACTTGTGATCGTGACATTGGGCACAACCGACTTGCAGGCCGAGAAACACGGAGCCTACGGTCGACGTGATCTCGTTGAGCGCCATGTGCCGCCGCTCGGCGACCAAGTTGATGTCGGGCATGTCGGGACCGGCGAGCAGAAAACCGGTGGCGATCGCATCACGTTCGGAACTTGCCAACTCGGCAGCATCACCGGCCAACTGCAACTGCACGAAGCGATCGTACGGCAGATCGTCGTTCAACGCGTCGATGACCCAATCGCGATAACGCCACGCCCCCTCACGAATCTTGTCATGCTCATAGCCGTCGGTCTCGGCGAATCGCGCGAGGTCGAGCCAGTGTTGAGCCCAACGCTCGCCGTAGGCGGGAGACGCAAGGAGATCATCAACCAAAGCAGAAAGTTGAGAGTCGAAAGCTGGCCGGTCGCAGGTGTCTCGTTGGACAGCCGTCGGCGGCAAGCCCGTGAGGCTGTAGGTGAGCCGACGCACCAACGTCGCCGGATCGGCGGGTGGCGCGGGAGTTAACCCTTTGGCCTCGAGCTTGGCGAGAATGAAATAGTCAATCGGCGTGCGGCACCACCCGGGCTGCTTGACCGCGGGCAACGACGGCATCCGCGGCGGCTGAAACGCCCAATGCTCGCGATCCGCGGCTGTCACCGGCGGTTCGGGCGCGACGGTCTCCTCGGCGATCGCAGGAACAGCGACAACTGCAACGACAAAGACAAAAGCGCAGACCGCCGCCATCTGCCGAAGCGAACTTCTCAGGTTCTTCTCGTCAATTTCAACAAGCGTCGGGGACATTCAAGCCTCGGCAAATCTTACGTGCCAAGAGATTGGGAATCTCAACATGTCGTGGGACCGCTTCCGTCGCACCTGTCGCGGGATTCATCCATAGTGAATGACGCCCACCCTCGCACTTGAGCACGCAGCCATGTCGACGAAGATGACGTAGGAGTGCCGCCAGTTTCATCGTTGGAGTTCAAGAACCTCACGAATCGCATCGGTCGGCACTCCGCGCAAAGCATCTTCCCGTCGGTCTTCCAAGATCAGCTTGATTGCCTCGCGCAGACTGTCTCGGCATTCGTCAAGCGTCTTGCCCAGCCCATTGGCTCCAGGAATCTCGGGGCAATAGCCGATGAAATCGTCGCCGTCGCGCTCGAAGATCGCCGTAAACTCATTCGACATGATCCGTTCTCCGTTCCCGACCCATTAGGCCAACACCTCGCTCACCACATGCCCCTCGACACCGGTCAACCGTTCATCAAGACCCTTGCGATAGAACGTCAATCGTTCGTGATTGATGCCCAACACGTGCAGGATCGTCGCGTGCAGATCGTGGACATGCACGGGCTTGTCGACCGCGCGCAGACCGACGTCATCGGTCGCGCCGTAGGCCAAGCCCCCCTTCACACCTCCGCCCGCCAGCCAAACACTGTAACCCCACGGATTGTGATCGCGACCTTTGCCCTGTTCGCTCATGGGCATCCGACCGAACTCGCCACCCCAGATCACGAGCGTGTCGTCCCACAGGCCGCGTTGTTTCAGATCGGCGAGCAACCCAGCGACCGGCTTGTCAGTCCGGCGGCACATGTCGGTATGATTCTTCAGCACGTCGGAGTGCGCGTCCCAGCCGTTCGTGTTGCCTGAATACAACTGCACGAACCGCACGCCACTTTCCGCCAACCGCCGCGCGAGCAGGCAACGACGTCCGAACTCGTCGGTCTCGGGTTCATCGATGCCATACATCTGCCGCGTCGCGTCGGTTTCGCCCGAGATATCGACCATGGCGGGAGCGGCGCTTTGCATGCGAAACGCGAGTTCATACGCCCGGATGCGGGCCGAGAGTTCGTCGTCTGCACCGCGAGCCGCGAGGTGTTCGGCATTGCGCGCGCCGACGAACTCGAGAATCGCCCGTTGACGCGTGTCGGTCATCGACTCGGGGGGCGCGAGATGCAAGATCGGGTTGCGACCCGCGCGTAACGTTGTCCCTTGATGTCGGGCCGGGAGAAAGCCGTTGCCCCAGGCTGGCGGGCCACCTTTGATACCGCCCCCGGGGTCGGGCAACACGACGAACGCGGGCATGTCGCGGTTCTCGCTCCCCAAGCCGTAACTGATCCACGAGCCCATGCTCGGTTTGCCCATCAAAATGCTGCCGGTGTTCATCTGATACACCGACTGCGGATGGTTCACGCTGTCGCCGTGACACGAGCGAAGCACGCACAACGAATCGGCATGCTTGGCGATCTCGGGCAGCAGCGTACTGACGGGCAAGCCCGACTCGCCGTGTTGCGCAAAAGGCCGGACGGCGTCGAGCAGCGGATTCTCGGCGACCTTGCGACGGGTCATGACCATGCCAAAGCTATCGGGCAGCGTTTGACCGGAAAGCTTCTTGAGCGTCGGCTTCGGATCGAATAGATCGACCTGACTCGGCCCGCCGTGCATGAAGAGAAAGATGACTCGCTTGGCGCGCGGTCGATGGTGCAGTTCTGCGATCGCGGGCCGATCGTCGCTCGCCGCCGCAGCACGTTGTTCGTCGGCCAACAGCGACGCCAGGGCAATCATCCCCAGGCCACCGCCTGCCTGCTGCAACCAATGTCGACGAGTCACGAAAGTCACGGCACGTCACCGATCAGGCGCGGATTGGGGATCGCGTGGAACACGAAGTTTTATTGTAACGTGGATTGTCCGCAGGGTGAAATCG